>DVLH01000002.1 GCA_018715585.1 Candidatus Aphodomonas merdavium | reverse complement strand
CCGCTTGCGAAGCTGCCCCATCTGTACCTCATGAACCACTGCTTCCATCACCCCACATTCCAAGCTTTCCAAAGGCCGCGCACGCACAATTGCGCACAGTTTCCCCCTCCCAAGTTTTATAGGTAAAACTTGGGGATAAAACCATACTGATGCAATCTAGAATTATATCTCACTTATGCAGCATTGTCAATACTTTTTTTCGGGATTTGTCATGATATGCTCCGCTTATTATAACTTTTTTGTACATTTCCCTCCCATTCCGTCCGGAATGGCTTTGCTCGTCCCCCGCTTCCTGTGCTCCTGCTTGTGCGCCGTTTGCAAAGAGCCTTCCATCCGTCCCCTCCGGCGCATTGCGCCCATGCAAAAGCGCAGCGCGGCGGCTCGCTCAAGGGAACGCCTTGTTGCCGCTTTTTTCCCCGTTGTTTTCTGCGCCGTGCGGCCGTAAAGCCCTGCTTTGCGCCTATGCTTTCCGGCTGCATTTCCGCCCTCGCGCCCGGCAGGGCGCTTGCCCCGGGGGGGAGGCGTTTGAACGCGCTCCCCCCTCCGCCTGGGGCGGCCGCCCCACCTCTTACAAAGAAGGGGTCCTTTTCACGGCCCTGCCTGCGCTGCGGCACAGCCGACGGACCCCCTTGAAACGCCATCCTAATACATCTGTACAATCTCTACGTTTTGATAATACGACAGCACAATTTCCTCCGCGCTCCGTCCCGCTTCCGCCTGTCCATAGGCCCCCCACTGGCTCATCCCAACGCCGTGCCCGTATCCTTTGCCCGCCATTGTCAGCCGTCCGTTTTCCAGCACAAAATCCGTTAACAAGGTCGAACGCATCCGTGTGGAACCGATGGCAATGCGAAAATCCGCCGCGTTTACTTCCGTACCGCTGAGCATCAGCGTGACCGCACGGCCTGATTCACCCCGTTTGGCAACGGAAGCGCTCGTCAACTCCGAAATGCTTGCGCCGGCCTCCCTCGCAGCGGCAATCACCTCTTCCGCCGTGAAGGTGGCTTGCCATGCCTTCGTCTCCTCGGGCGCGCTCTCGCTTTCTTGCCCCTGTGCAATTTTGATGTAGGCAGGTTCCTCTGCCTTCCAGTTCAACCCCTCTTTGGCCCCTGCCGTCGTTCCGCCCGAATGGGCATGAAACCAGGCGTAAATCAGTTCATCCCCTGAAGCGAGCACCATTCCCTTCGTCTGCGCCACGGCCTCGCGCACGCGCTCGTTCACGGCCCCGGCGTCATACGCCTGTGCTTCCTCCACGTCCGTGGAGATATCCGCTCCCTCGTAGCGCGATTCTTTTTCCTCCATGAACTTCAGCACAAACGTCCGTGCCAAAATCGCCTGCGCTTTGAGCGCTTCCAGCGGCCAGTCGTTGCGCATTTCACCGGCAAGCACGCCGCAAAGATATTCCTCCAGCGGCATGGTCTCAATCTGCTCCGTCTCCACGACGTATACTTTCAGCGCCGGTTCCCCGTCCTGCGTGTATTGCACCTTTTCCGGCATTGTCAGGCCTGTTTTGGATTCCTCCGGCTTTTCGGACATCGAGCAGCCAAACAGCAGCGCCACCGACAGGCACAGCGCGACAAGACACGTTTTATTTCCCATTAGGTCATTCTCCTTTCACATCTTCTTCATATTTTCTTAGTATGTTAAAAACATAGGGGCGCTATGCGCGCTCCCCGTTGCCCGCACCGTTTGTGCCATCGCACCGCTTGTGCCATCGAATTTATAGCTGTCGAGAAAGGCGTAAAATGGTAAAGCAATCTTCTTCCCGCGATTTTTACCAAGCGTTGCGCGGTAACGCACGGATTGATATAATCATTCCTTTTCACAACGACCGCGCGACGCTGGCGCGCGCGCTGGCGAGCGTCGCCATGCAAACCATCGCGGAGGATGTAGACGTAACGCTCGTGGACGATTCCTCGGACGATTCCTGCGAGGACATTCTCAAAGCGTTCTCCCACCTGATCTCCCTGCGCGTCCTGCACGCGCCATCCCCGTCCGGCTATCCCGGCCGTGCGCGCGCGTTTGCCCTGGAACGCACAAGCAATGCTTTTGTTGCCTTTATCGATGCCGACGACACGCTTGCGGACGCTTTTTCCCTGGCGCGCCTTTTTTCCGTCGTGCTCACATGTCCCGCCTGCCATGTCGCCTGCGGCGCGTTTGCCGCCGTCGTCAACGAATGGGCCGGCACCCAGTTCATCGCCCACAGGGATGACCATATCCATGTGTTTGCAAAGCTTTACCGGCGCTCTTTCCTGGAGGAAAACGGCCTATCCTTCCCCACGGAACTGATCTGTGCGAAGTACAACGAGGACTATGGTTTTAATGCGCCCATTTTTCTATGTTTTCAGGAAAACACGCTTTTCATCCCGGAAATCGTATACCATTGGCACGAATCGCCGGGCAGCCTTACGCGCAGCGCGGACCCGGCCGCCTTTTTAGCGCAAATGGACGGGCTCGCAAACAATATGATCTTTGCGTTTGAAAAATGCCGGGCGCTGTCTGCACAAGGCAAGGCGCATCTCACCCCGGACGCCCTCGTCCTTTCCGCGCCGTATTACCTGTTGCGTCTTTTTAAGGCATACTGCCAGGCACAGGAGCAAGGCGCCGGGGCGCCGTCGCTGCTTTCCAGCGCGCAGCAGTTCTACCGGCGCGCTTTTCTCCCCCTCTGCGCCGAAGCTTCGCCGCAGGCCGTTGTGCAAGCAACCCTGCGCGTGCGGGAGCTCTGCGGCGCTTCCGGCGGCAATGCGGAGCGTACACAGGCATTTGACGCCTTCTGGGCTTCCCTCCCGCCCGACGGGCAAGCCTGCTGAGCGTTTTGCGCCGGCCGCATGGGCCTGCGCGTGCACAATCGGTTTTCGCAGGCGCATCCTTTTGCCGCTTCCCTCCGCCGCGCCAAAAAGCAACGTACCGGCAGCCTGTCAGCAGGGCTGCCGGTTTTGTTGCCGCCATGTGCGGCCGGACGGCGCCAAACGCTTTTACGGTCCTGGCGCAGGCTTCTGGCGGCGAAAAACGCCCCGGGGCGGTCCGTTGGGCCGCCCCGGGGCGTTTTGATGTGTTGGCCGTCTTACGGCCTTTGTCGCCGGTTATCCCGCCTCGCGGGCGGCGATCATGTCCTTCACCTTCATCAGGCGCGTCTGCGCGCCGCGCTCGTTCTCATCGAGCTTCATGGAAATATACCGGATGGTTTCCTCATGCTCGGGGATCATCACATATTCGAGCGCATTGACGCGGCGGCGCGTCTTTTCGATTTCATCCGCCAGCAGGTTGCACGTGCTTTCAATCTCCGCCAGCTCCACCAGCTTTGGCAGCACATCCGCCAGCGCCGCGATGGAATCATCCAGCTGCGCGCTCGTTTCCGCCATGCCGTAGCTCATTACCGCATCGCTGAGCGATCCTTCGCGAATGCGGATGACGGGCACCTTCACGCTCATCACGTTGCGCTGGGAAATTTCCAGCCGCGCCTCGCGCGCCGGATACAGCACCGCCGCCTCCAGCGCCACCGGCTCCATCACCGCACAAGCGAACGCAAACGAACGCAGCGCCCCGGAGAGCTCCTGTTCTACCTCCTTGCGCAGCTGCTGGTTGCGGCGGATGAGGGCAATAAACTGCCGCACCATCTCATCCCGCTTATCCTTGAGCAATTTATGGCCGCGCCGGGCCGTCGCCAGCCGTTTTTTCAGGCGCGTCAGCTCCATGCGCGTTGGGTTGACCTGCAAAACCGCCATTACGCCTCGTCCCCTTTGGGCAAGTATTTGTCGATCATCGCATCGCGGATACGCTTGAGTTCATTGCGCGGCAGCATCTTCAGCAGCTTCCAGCCCAAGTTCAGCGTCTCCTCGATGGAGCGGTTCGTGTCGTATCCCTGCGATACGTATTCCTTTTCAAACGCGTCCGCGAAAGCGGCATATAGCTTATCCACATCCGACAGTGCGGCTTCACCGAGGATGACGGCCAATTCCTTTGCATCCTTGCCGCGGGAATAGGCGGCAAAGATCTGGTTCATCGTCGGTGCGTGGTCCTCGCGCGTCTTGCCAGCGCCGATGCCCTTGTCCTTCAGGCGGGACAGCGAGGGCAGCACGTCGATTGGCGGCGTCAACCCCTTGCGGTACAGCTCGCGGCTGAGGATGATCTGCCCCTCGGTGATGTAGCCGGTCAGGTCGGGGATGGGGTGGGTCTTGTCCTCTTCGGGCATGGTCAGGATCGGGATCTGCGTGATCGAGCCCGACTTGCCGCGGATACGGCCCGCGCGCTCATACATCGTGGCAAGGTCCGTATACAGGTAGCCCGGATAGCCGCGGCGGCCCGGCACTTCCTTGCGCGCGGCGGAAACTTCGCGCAGCGCATCAGCGTAGTTGGTGATATCCGTGAGAATAACGAGCACGTGCATGTCGCACTCGTACGCCAAATATTCCGCAGCCGTCAGCGCCATGCGCGGGGTGGAAATGCGCTCGACGGCAGGGTCGTTCGCCAGGTTCATAAACAGCACCGCGCGGTCAATGGCGCCGCTGCGGCGGAAGTCGGAAATGAAGTAGTCCGCCTCTTCAAACGTGATACCGATTGCGCCAAAGACGACGGCAAACTTTGTATCCGTACCCAGCACTTTGGCTTGGCGCGCGATCTGCGTGGCCAGCTGCGCATGCGGTAGGCCGCTGGCGGAAAACACGGGCAGCTTCTGGCCGCGCACGAGCGTGTTCAAACCGTCAATGGCACTAATGCCTGTCTGGATAAACTCCGACGGATAGTCGCGGGCGGCCGGGTTAATCGGCGCGCCGTTGATGTCCATGCGCTTTTCGGGGATGATCTCAGGTCCGCCGTCGTGCGGGCGGCCCATGCCGTCAAACACGCGGCCAAGCATATCGCGGCTGACGGACAGCTCAATGGGATGGCCCAGGAAGCGCGCTTTGGCGGTGGAAATTTCCAGCCCATGGCTGCTTTCAAAGAGCTGTACCATCGCCTTGTCGCCGGCGACTTCCAGCACCTTGCCGCTGCGGATCTCGCCGTTTTGCTGCTCGATCTGCACCAGCTCGTCGTATTTGACGCCTTCCACGCCTTCCACCAGCATCAGCGGGCCGACGACTTCGCGGATTGTGCGGTATTCTTTGAGCATCTTATCTGCCTCCCTCGTCGGCCAGCGCGGCAATTTGACTGTTCAGCTCGGTTTCAATCTCCGCCAGCTGATCGATCTGTTTTTCCGGGATGTACTTCATGCGGGCAATGCGGTCGCGAACGGGAAGCGACAGCACGGCGGACAGCTCCGCGCCCGCGTCCAGCGCCTCTGCGCCGCGCCTGCCGTAGGCCAGCACGAGCTTGAGCATCTGGTATTGCTTCGCCAGCGACGTGTACGTATCCACCTCGTCGAAAGCGTTCTGCTGCAGATAGTCCTCACGGATGGAGCGCGCCACTTCCATCGTCAGGCGGTCCTTCCACGAAAGGGCATCGATACCGACAAGCTGCACGATTTCGTTCAGCTCGCTCTCCTCCTGCAGGATGCGCAGCGTCTCGGCGCAAAGCGCCATCCAATCCGGCGCGGCGTTCTCGTCAAACCACTCGTGCATTCTATCGGAATAAAGCGAGTAGCTTTGCAGCCAGTCAATTGCAGGGAAGTGGCGCTTGTACGCCAAAGGCGCGCTCAAGCCCCAGAACACCTTCACGATGCGCAGCGTCGCCTGAGAGACGGGCTCGGAAATATCGCCGCCCGGAGGCGACACGGCGCCGATAGCCGTGATGCTGCCCGTGCGCTCCTGGCTTCCCAGGCAGGTGACGATGCCCGCGCGCTCGTAGAACTCCGCCACGCGGCTGCCCAGATAAGCCGGGTAGCCTTCTTCGCCCGGCATCTCTTCCAACCGGCCGGACATTTCGCGCAGCGCCTCGGCCCAGCGGCTCGTCGAGTCGGCCATGATGGCCACCTTGTAGCCCATATCGCGGAAATATTCGGCGATGGTGATGCCTGTATAGATGGACGCCTCGCGGGCGGCCACGGGCATGTCCGACGTGTTGGCGATCAGCACGGTGCGCTTCATCAGCGACTCGCCGGTGCGCGGGTCTTTTAGCTCAGGGAACTCCATGAGCACGTCCGTCATCTCGTTGCCGCGCTCGCCGCAGCCGACGTAAACGATGATATCCGCATCGGCCCATTTGGCCAGCTGGTGCTGCACAACCGTCTTGCCGGAGCCGAACGGGCCGGGAACGGCCGCCGTACCACCGGAAGCGATGGGGAAAAGCGTATCGATGATGCGCTGGCCGGTAATCATCGGCGCTTTCGGCGCCTGCTTTTCGCGATAGGGACGTCCGCGGCGGACAGGCCAACGCTGCAGCATCGTCACCGGCACGATTTTGCCGTCGTCCGTTTCAATCTGCGCGATGGTGTCTTCCAGCGTGGCCGTCTTGTCGCCGATGGTTTTTACCGTGCCGCAAAGGCCCACGGGCACCATAATCCGATGCTCAACCACGGCCGTCTCCTGCACGCAGCCCAGCACATCGCCCGGCTCTACCCGGTCGCCGGGTTTCGCCTGGGCTTTGAATTCCCACTGTTTCGCATGGTCCAGCGCCGTTACCTCAATGCCGCGCGTAATACGGTCGCCGGCCTTTTGATAAATCCCCGTCAAGGGACGCTGGATGCCGTCGAAGATCGACTCGATCAAGCCAGGCCCCAGCTCGACGGACAGCGGCGTACCGGTGGAGTAGACCGGCTCGCCCGGGCCTAGACCGCTCGTTTCCTCATAAACCTGAATTGAAGCCTTGTCGCCGCGCAGTTCGATGATTTCGCCGACAAGCCGCTTTTCGCTGACGCGCACAACGTCGTACATCCGGGCGTCGGCCATGTTTTCCGCGACAATCAAGGGGCCTGCAACCTTGATGATGTTGCCCTGTTGCATCGGTACTTTACCCCTCTTTCCTTCCATCGCCTGCCGGCGATTCAAACAAGATATCCGCGCCGATGGCCTTTTCCACGTTGGCCTTGACGCGCTGCATTCCAAAACCGTCCGTCCCCTGGCTGCCCGGAATCGGGATCAGCACCGTCGTGGCGGAGGACTTAAAGCGTTCCATCGTCTCGGGCGAAAGGCGCGCTGCGCGCTCCGTGATGAAAATCACCGGCACGCCCTCGCGCGCAAGCTTCATCACCGCCCTGTGCACTTCATGCTGCGTCTGCGCGCTCTCCACGCGCATTCCCATCGCCTTAAAGGCCAGCACGGCATCGCGCTCGCCTACGGCGCCCATTCTGTCATTTGCCATACAGCTCACGCAACCTTTCCCTGACAGCCTCGGGCGCAAAGCCGTTGAGCTTGCCCGCCAGGACAAGCCGCACGGCAGCCGCCTCGCGCTCGGCGCCCAGCAGGTAGCCGCAAACAGGCTCCGGCCGCAGCGCATCGTAGCGCAAGTCCGTAAAGGGCTTGAGCAGCGCGTCGTCCATCGCCTTTTCCAGCGCCGGCAAGCGCGCGGCATCCTGCGCTGCGCCCTGCACCGCCGTGCGCACGCGCGCGCCGTATTTTTCCAGCAATTTATCAAGCGTTTCCGGCTTTTCAAACGCCTTGCGCCATTGCTCCTCGCCGATCGTCCCGCCGGGCAGCAGCATGGACGTCATAAACGAAACATCGTAGCCGCGCTTGTGCACGCGCAGGAGCATAATCGCATTTTGCATATCGCTGCGGGCCGAAAAATAACCGCGGATCACGTCCGAGCGCACGCCTTCGAGCCGCTCCTGCGTCCATTCGCACACGGCTTTGTCCACCGCCACGTCGATTTCCAGCGCGTTTTCCTGCACGGCCAGCGCCTTTTCCAGCGCGTCCAGCGCATCCCTGAGCGGCTGGGGCAAGCGTTTATAGTTGCGATCCGTCACGCACCGCTCCAGCACGTCCACGGGAATCGTCCCGCAGGGGGAGAGCATCTCCGGCTTCTGGGAAAGGCAGCGCGCTTTGAGGAGCATTTTAAGGTTAAGCGCATCATAGCGCATCAAAAAACAGTCCACGGCCGCTTCCTCGGGCGCTATGCGCCGCACAAGCTCGCACGCCTTGCGAACCCGCGCGCCCGCCACGGCGTCCGCGTCCTGCCCCGCGTCGTTCGTCCAGCCGATCTCCGAAAGAACCTGCAGCGCCTCCGCATAGCCGGGAGCGCTCAGGAGCCTGTCGACGCGGCTTTCGTCCAGGGCGTCGCGCCCCAGCACGTGCACCCGCGCCACCGCATGGGCCACACTATTGAGGGCCATTCAACGGCCTCCTTCCGCATCGGATTTCACGAAAACAGCAGCGAGGCCACCTCGGCCTCCAGCTCCAAGCGGCGCGCGGCAATCGCGGCCTCAAAAGAGCAGTTCACTTCCATCCCGCCGCGCACGAGCAAAAACCCGCCGCCAAGGGCGCGTTTTTCGCCGCTCAAGCGCAGCTTGCCCTCGCGGCCGGCGGCGGCAAGGGCCGCGTTGGCCTCACGCACAAAGGCCGCGTCGCACCAGGTGCTGTCCGCGTCGGCAATCAGCGTCTCATCACCGCGGGCGACGTCAAGCAGCACGGCCATCGCATAGCGCTTTGCCTGCGCGGCAGGCATGGCCTGCATTTTTTTAAGCGCCAGCGCAAACGCCTCGTCCAGCACGACGCGCTTTTCCCGCAGGAGCGCCTTGCGCGCGTCCAGCTCCGCCATGCGCTGCATGCGGTCGTCCAGCGCCAGGGCGTCC
>DVLH01000082.1 GCA_018715585.1 Candidatus Aphodomonas merdavium | reverse complement strand
GTTTGGAAACGGCCAGGTGAAAACCTGGCCGTTTTCTTTTGTCTGCGCTCCGCACCGTGCCGGGGCGAATGCTTGGCGGCGCGGAGGCGGGGAGCGGGTATCCCGCTGGAAGCGCGTACCGTTTGGCATTTTCAGCCTTCGCATGGCGTCGGGGCGGACGGCGCTAAGAGGCCGCGCAATGCCGCGCGCCCTGTCCGAAAAGGGCACTGGCCTGCGGGGAGGGAACGCGCCGCAAAAAACGGCTCGGGCGCGCCGGCTGCGCGTCCGTTTGCAAAGGGAGAGGTTACAGGCGGGATTGCAAATAGCGCATCGCGTTTTTTGCAAAGCGCGGCAGAGAGCGCTGAACCAAGAGAAGAAAGCGGCAAAAAGGAAAACACAAGGGCGGAAGTGCGCCCCATCCATCTGCATGGAGTGACAGCGCCAAAGGCTTCCATACCGCGCGTTCTGGTGGCCTGAAAAGGAGGCGCGGTGCCGCAGGAGCCATCCGGTTTGGCGCAGGAGGCGCGCGGCGGGGCAACCTTCATGCGGCTTCCGGACCGTAGGCGCTGCACGCGCCCGCAAGGGCGAAAGGCGATGCCGCGGCGCGGTAGCCGCCGGCTTTGCGGGTGGACGGGTTTTGCTTTCCGGGAAACGCACGAGGATAAGGCGCGCCAAAACCTCCTCTGCTTTTGCAGGGACGCCGCCTGAAACTGCGGCATCCCGTTTTTGGATGAAGGGCCCGCGCGGGCCGTTTGGCACGCGAAAAGCGGCCTTTCAAACACGGGAAAGGCGGCAAGGAGGGCGGGAGAACGCCTGAGAAACCGGCAGGCAGCTGCCTTCCCGCGGTTTGCCGGCCCGTATGGCGCGCGGCGTGCCTCCGCAAGGAACAAACAGCAACCGCCCGCATAGCGGCATTCGCCGGCTTTGCGGGCGGGTTCGTTCCGTCTGCCACAGGGGCAGGGATATGGCAAGGCGCGTCAATCCCCCGTGCGCGTTTTCGCCTTTTCTGATTTGGCGGCGGCTGCCCGTTCCCACAACAGGTTGACGGCAATGCCGGCGGCGATAAGCAGGCCGCCGATAAATGTATCGGACGACCAGCTGCGCCGGGCAAGCACATCAATGCCAATGCCGGTGAACACTTGTCCCACAAACGTCAGCAGCGTCACCTCGAATGCGGGTACGCGCGGCACCGTCGCGTTGCAGAGCATCACCACAAGCGCGCCCATTACGCCGCCCAAATAAGCCCACCAGGGCGCTTGCGGCAGCGCGGAAAGCGCGGCAAGCTCCGAGCGCCCTGCCAGCGCCAGCACAAGCCCGGAGGCGCCAAGCCCTGTCAGGTGGTTGATGAACGAACTGCGCATTTCTCCCGTGTAGCCCGACAAGCGCGCGTTCACCGTCCGTGACAGCACGACCGTAACGCCCGCGCCGATGGACACCAGTACGGCGTAAAGCGCCGCCCCGCGCGCCTGGCGCAGCATCAGCAAAATGCCGGCCAGTGAAAAAACAAGCCCGACGAGCACGCGCGGTTTCATTCGCCTTTTTTGCATGCCGAAAAGGCCCGTAACGTCAATCGTCAACGCCGTCACCGTTTCGCCAAAGAGGCTGAGCGCCACAAGCCCCGTCATGCTGATTTTGCCAAAGGCAAAATTATTAAACAGCGTCGTCAAAATGCCGATGACGCCGCCAAGATACATCCATGCGGGGATTTTGCACGCCGGAAACAGGCGCTGGCGCCGCGCCTTGAGCGCAAGAAACAAAAACAGCAGCCCGGCCAGGTGGATTATCACCGTTGCCGTATAAACGCCGTAGTAACCTGTCAGATTGCCGTTGATGGCAACCATGACGGCAATGGTTACGCCGGAAACAAAGCATGCAAACCGATACATGGTTTTTCCCTCCGGCGGCTATTATAGCAGACTTTTGCCGGCAACGGAAGTGCGCGGCAAAACCGGATGCTATTCGCCCAAAAAGGTTAGCTGCACCTGGCGCGTGCGTGCGCGCGTCGTATCGAAATCGACAAAGTAGATGTAGCCGTATTCGCCCAGGTCCAGCTGCCCGTCAATGATGGCGATGTTTTCGCTGCGCCCCACGAGCGCGGAACGCAGGTGCGCGTCCGTGTTGTGGCAGCCCCGCGCGTCCTCGCCGTGTTCGGCGGCGAAGGCGAGCGCCTTGGGGCCGGGATGGAGGTACATGCCCTCCTTGCGGCACGCGGGCAGGAACGATGAAAACGCTTCGATAAAATCTACCTGGAGCGTTTCCAGGCCCGTCATGGACAGGTCAAACGCGGCTTCCTGCGTGATGACGGAACAGGTGGTGTGGTGCGAGTAGACGCTGAGGATGCCGTTTTGTATGCCGGAGCGCTGGAGCGCTTCCTTTGCGGCGGCGGTGACGTTGTGGAAGGTTGGAATGCCGTCGTTCGAGCGGACGGTGAGCGTTTCGCGGTAAACCATCGTTTTCCTCCCTTTCTTTGCGGCGGTGCAAAAGCGCCTGCGCCATTATGCGCCGCGCCTTGCCCGCAAATCATCGGCCGCGCGGCGCGTGGCGGCGACCATTTCGTCAATCATTGCAATCGGATCGGGCGCGTTGACGATGCCGGAGGCCGCGCCGGCCGCCGCCGAACCGGCCATCAAAAAGCGGTAGACCTGTTCGCCGTTTGTGATGCCTGCGGCCTGTTCAACGAGGATGGCAGGGTCAATCTTGCGGATCTCCGACACCGTTGCCAGCACATAGTCCATGCTGCTCACGCCGCCCGAGCCGCCGCCGATGAGCTCGCTCGGCTCGGGGTTGAGGATATCCGGATGGAGCTGGGCGATGGCCTTTGCCTCGTCCAGCGTGTCGGCGCAGGCAAAGACGAGAAAGTCCAGCTCGCGGGCGCGGTCGATCGTTTTTTTGATCTGCGGGATGGACATCGGCTTTTCGCAGTGGTTGACGACGACGCCGTGCGCCCCGGCTGCCTTGAGCCCTTCGGGAAGGATATCCGCCATGCCGCGCCCGGGGCGCAGCGTGTCCATGTAGGCCGCCAGCAGGATCAGCCGCGGCGCATGCTCCGCCACGCGTCGCAGCTCCACGGCCGGCAGCGTAAAGAGCACGTCGATGTCGTATTTTTCCGCCGCCGCGTTTGCTGCCAGCGCATATTCGAGCACCGTGTCGCCGTAGACATAGTTTTTGACGCCGATTTCAAAAAAAGGCGTGCGGGGAAGCCGTTTCATCGTTGTCCACCTCCGGTTTTATCGTCCCCATTTGCCAACATGAGCGTAACGCCGGCGGCGCGCAGGCGGCCGGCGATGGCCGCGTCCGGCGCGGTGTCGGTGATGAGCGCATTGACGCGGTCAAGCTCCGCGTATGAGATTAGGCCTTTGCGTCCGAACTTGCTGTAATCCATCAGCACGGCCGTCACGTCGGAACGCTCCATCGCCAGGCGGTTGAGCGAGGAGAGGGAGAGATGGTCCGAGCTGAAGCCTTCTTCCGGGCTTAGGCCGTCGCAACCAAGGTAGCATTTTTGAAAATGGAGCAGTTTCAAGCATTTTTCGGCAATGATGCCGGAAAAGTCGCGCCGTTCCCGGTTGTACTCCCCGCCGAGCAGGATCAGCCGGCAGCGCGGAAAGCCGCGCAGCGCGCTGAGGTTGGCGATGGAATTGGTGACGGCCGTGAAGGAGAAATCCGGTTCGTCGGCAAGGCGTTCGCCCAGCGCGTGGGCCATTTGCAGCACGGTGGTGCCGCAGTCAAGGTAGAGGCACTCGCCCGCGCGCACCGTGCGCGCCGCCGCCACGCCAATCCGGCGTTTTTGCGCTTCGTTCGTCTTTTCCAGCCGGGCAAAGCAGTAGCCGTCCGCTTCCACCGGCAGCTGCACGCCGCCCGGCACGCGCTGCACGCTTCCCTGCGCTTGCAGCGCGGCGAAAAGCCGCCGCACCGTCGCCTCCGACAGGGAAAGCGCCTCCGCCGCTTCCCGCACGCTCACCCGCCCGTTTTCGCGCAGCATGGCGAGGAGATGCTCGCCGCGCCGCCGTGCTTTTTCGTTTGCCATCCCTTGGCGCCCTCCTCCGTCCGTGTCTTTGCCACGATGGGTCATTGTGATTTTATCATGCTCGTGCGCAGTTGTCAAACAAATCAATCATTAATATGATTGAAACAATCAAAAAAATGATTAGAATTGACAAAAATGGCGCGCCATGCTACAGTAAACCTAGCAGAATCAATTTGTGCGGATGGAGGGAATTTGCGGTGGAATATAAAGTGTTTCAAAAAGAAATCAACCTGCAGTCACGGGGATGGATCCCCACGTTCCACGATGTGAGCAAGGAAGTCAAAGAAATCGTTGCGATGTCCGGCGTGCGCAACGGCACGGTGACCGTCGCATCGCATCATACGACGTGCAGCGTCATGGTGCAGGAGTGCTCGCACGACATCGACTCGTTCGACCTGGAGTATCTGCAACACGACCTGTTGGACATTATGCGCCGGCTCATCCCCGACTTTAAACAGGAGCACCAATACCGCCATCCGGGACCGATCCATGCGCAATACGGCCGCTATGTGAACGAGCCGGGCGATTATACGAGCATGAACACGGACGGCCATCTCCGTTCCGTTTTCTTCGGCCGCAGCGAAGTGCTGACCATCAAGGACGGCGAGGTGGACGGCGGCGAGTTTGCGCATATCTATTTTGTCGATTGGGACCAGGTCCGCGCGCGGCCGCGCCAGTTGAACGTGACGGTGATGGGCACGACGGAGGACGTGGAGGACCGCTCGTTCCACGGCGGCGCGGTGATCGACACCAAGCGGAAATATACGCAGGAAGAAAAGCAATACATGGAGCAATTCGACCTGCAGCAGAAGCGTTGAGCGATGCGCTGCATCGGCATTGACGTAGGGACGAACAGCGCCCGTGCGGCGGCCGTGGAACATGGCCGCCTTTCGGCCGTTTTCCAGCAGGGGTATTCCATCGCATATCCCGGGCCGGGAGCGGCGGAACAGGACCCGCAGGCATGGTACCGCGCGGCACTGGGGGCGGCGCGGCGCGCGGCGCAGGCGGGCGGAGGGAGCGCGCAGGGGCTTTGCTTCTCCACGCAGGGGGGCTGCCTCGTGCCGGTGGACGCGCTGGGCGCGCCGCTGATGCCTGCCATTTCCTGGTTGGATACGCGAGCGCGTGCGCAGGCACAGGCGCTTTTGCAGGCGCGCAGCGCGGAGGAATGGCTGCGCGTGACGGGCGCCGTGCCGGGCGCTTATAGCTTTTTGAGCCATCTTTTGTGGCTGCGCCAGGAGCGGCCGGACGTGTTTTCCCGCGCAGCGCTGTTTCTCACCACGCTGGATTATCTCAACCTGCGCCTGACGGGCCGCGCCGTGTTGGACAGGACGAACGCGCAGATGACGGGCATGCTGGATCTGCGCACCGGCCAGTGGGACGCTTTCAGCCTGGAGCTCGCCGGCATCGGCCCGGAAAAGCTGCCGCAGATTTTGCCAAGCGGGTGTGAGGTGGGACGGCTGACGGCGCAGGCGGCGGCGGACGCCGGCCTGGCGGAAGACACCCGCGTGTTCAACGGCGTGCACGATCAATACGCCTGCGCGCTGGGCGGCGGCGCAACCAAGCCGGGCGAAGCCGTGCTCTCGTGCGGGACGGCATGGGTGCTGCTGGCGGCGACGAAATCGCTGCTGCAAGAGGAGAGCGGCGCGCTCGCCTGCGGTTTTCACGCGCTGCCGGGGCTGTATGGCGCGTTTTACGCCGTCTCCGCCGGCTGTCAGACGCTCAACTGGACGCTGGCGCAGACGGGGCTGAGCGGCGTGCCGCTGGAGGAGGTCAACCGGGAATGCGCAGGGCGCGCCGAAAAAAACGCCGGGCTGCTGTTTTACCCGTATCTGGCGGGGGATGTGCCGCTGAACGGGCAGCCGTGCCGCGCGACGCTGTGCGGCATGCGCTTGGATATGGATGCATACGACATTGCGCTTGCGGCGATGGAGGCGGTTGCGTTTGAAATGGCGCGCGCGCTGCCGCTGTTTGCGCGCCATGGGGCCGCGCCCGAGCGGCTGGTCATGGTGGGGGGAGCGGCGCAAAGCGGCCTATGGGCGGACATTGTGGCGAACGTGACGGGGCTGCCCGTCGTGCGGCCGGACGTGCGCGAAGCGGCGCTGCTGGGCGCCGCCGCGCTGGGAGCCTGTGCCGGCGAAGGCTGGCGGCCTATTGAGCTTGCGCCAGGGTTGCCTGCGATGGCGCCTGATGCCGTGCGCGGCGCGTTTTACCGAGAAAAGCTTGCGCGCTACCTGCAGGGATTGCCGCATGCGGCGGCGCTTTCGCAGGCGGCCGGCGGCTGAGCGGCCGTGGATTTACGGCGCGCCTTCCGCGGGAGCGCGCGGGAAATCCGGAGCTGCGCGCCCGTCGCATTTTAAAGCGCAACGCGGGGCCAAAGCCCCGCCGGTTTCGGCAAATAAAAAAAGCGGCCCTTGGGGCCGCTTTTTGCGCGGATAAAAAACCGTGCGCCCGGCGCGCGGTTCAAAAAAGCATGCGGGCAAAGCTGCGGAAAAGCCGCCCTTGCGGTTTTGCAAGCGCGCAAAGGGACGCGCGGGGGCTTGCACAGGAACGGACGAAGCGAAACTCCTGAGAGCGCGGCGCAATCGGGAAAACAAGCGCCCGCAACTGCGGCGCAAAGATCAAAGGAAAGCGTGCAAAACACGAACGCCGCACGCTGCCTCGAGGGAGGCAAGGCGGGGAAACGGCCGGCGGGAACAGGCCGTTTGCTGGCAGCGCGCAAGTGGCGGGGTTGCCCGCAGAAGCCTCCGGCCGCCGCCTTATGTGCAGTGGCGCAGCAAAAAGAGCGTGAGCGCTTTTGTATAGGCCTCCAACTGGCTGCACTCGACGTATTCGTCGGGCTGGTGGGCGCCTCCCGGCAGCGAAAAATCGCGCAGGATGCCAAAGTTGCATGCGCGCGCGCCGTGCTGCGCCATGATGACGGAAAGATCGGTCAGGCAGGAGCCGCAAACGCGCACGGGACGGCCCGCGGCCTCCTGCGCGCAGGCGTGCAGCAGCGAAAAGGTTTCCTGCGCGGCGTCGCATTCCATGTAATCGAAAAAGCGCGTCGTGGCCATGAACCCCTGCGTGTGAACGCCCATCTCGCGCCATGCGGGAGAAAGGCTGGCGAGGATGGCGTCCAGCTCGCCGCGGATCTGCTCGCGCGTGCGGGTGGTGTAGAGCACAAAATCAACGCTCGCTTTCGTGTGGCTGTCGGGCAGGCTGCCGAAGCTGGCAATGCGGAATGCGGAGCGCTGCATGTCCGTGCCGGCATAGTAGCGGTTTGCCGCCAGCTCCCTGCGCCGCTCGCCGCCGAACGCCTCAAGCGCCTGCATCAGCAGCGAGAGCGCCCGGTAAACCGGCGCGCAGTCGTCGCTGGTGCCCTCGCGTTCCAGCACGATGCGGAAGCAGCCGCCGCCGAGCGCTGCGGCCCACAGCTCATAGTTGCCTCCGTCCAGGTTGATGACGTCGTCGCAGGGATATTTGACGCATGCGGCCAGCGCGCCGTTGCCTCCGCCGAATTCCTCGTCGCAGTAGGCCGTCAGGATGACGTCGCGCCGCAAGGGCACGCCGAGCGCCAGCACCGTGGAGAGCGCGAACAGCGCCGCCGCCAGGCCTGATTTGTTGTCCCCCGCGCCCAGGCCGTAGATCCGCCCATCGCGGATGACGCCGCCAAACGGCGGCACCCTCCAGGCGGAAAGATCGCCTACGGGCATGGTGTCCGTATGGGCGGCGAGCATCACGCTGCCGCAGCCGCCAACGCCCCGCAGCACGCCCGTTGCGTTGGGACGGTGCGCCGTGTTGTGGCCCGGCCAGTATAGCGGGCTTTCGCATACGCCCGGCACGCTGTCGGGGCAGTACAGATCCGTTTCCATACCCAGCGCGCGATAGCGCTGCGCCATGTATTCCGCCAGCGCCTGCTCGCGCCCGTCGCCGCAGAGGTTTTGGCTATCAAAGCGGATGAGCTGCGCAAGCAGCGCGAAAAGCTCCTCCCGCCCCGCCTCGACGGCCGCAAGGGCGCGCTTTTCGATGTCGTTCATGCTTCCCCTCCGCGCCTGCGCTTAGGCAAGCGCCGTCACGTCAATTGTGCGGATGCCGTCCTGCCCGCAGATATAATAGGCCACCAGGGCCGTCCCGTCGTCCAGCTGTACGGCGCCGGTATAGCCCAAATCGCCGTTGGGCGCGTCGTCGCGCAGGATGATCTCCTCCGCCTCGGCGATATGTTCCAGCTCCGCGTCGCACACGCGCGCGCGGATGCCGTAAGGCGGCCGGCGGTACCCGTAGGTTAACAACACCCGCCCGTCCCGCAGCGGCAGCGTGTTAAACGGGCTGGACCCCCAAAGCCCTTCCACCTCGCGCACAGGGCCAAACGTTTTGCCGCCATCCTCGCTGACGGAAATATGCAGGTTCAAATACGTATCGTCAAAACGGACGCCGGGCGCGCGAAAATCCGTCTGTGTACGGTAAAGCCCGACAAGGCGGCCGCTCGGTGTGCGGTAAATACCGGGTTCCAGGAAGCTCTTTTGGCAAGCGGGATCAAACGCCATCGTTGCGTAGTATTCCCAGCTTTCCCCGCGGTCGTGTGAAATGACCAGCCCCGCGCGCGAAAGCTCGCCGGGGCGCATCGCGCCGTAAAACGGCAGCAGCAGCTCGCCCGTGGGCAGCTCGACGATGCTCCCGCGCACGCCCGCCCCCTCGGGCACGCCCTCCATGCGCAGCGCAGGGAAGTGGCGGAAGCTTTCGCCGCCGTCGTCGGAGATGGAATAGCTCGCACCGTCGGGATAGCAGTCATATTGCCCCCAGAGCGTGCGCCCGAAGCTTGCAAAAGCGTCCGCCCCCCAGCGGGCAGGCCCTTCCCCGGTGGGGCAAAGCGCCCAGCGGAAATACGTCACCACGATCCGCCCGTCCGAGAGGACGTTGATGCACGGGTCCTGCTCGCTCATCTCGTCGTCGAGAATCGTGTGCAGCGTAGGGTCGAACGTCTTTCCGCCGTCGGTGGAGATGATCAGCACGTCCTTGGCGGCGGGATCGACGTGCGTGGCCGCCCCGTGGGTGGCCTGGCGTTCCGGTGCGTGGCGGAAGGCGCAGAGCACGCGCCCGTCCGGCAATTTGGCAAGCGTAGGGAAGGCCACGTACTGGCCGTCGCGATAGATGGTCTTTGTATAGAGGATCTTCATAAATAAATTTACCCCTTAATGCCGGATGAAACCAGCGATTCCACAAAGAATTTCTGGCAGGAGATAAAGAAGATCATCACGGGCAGCAGCATAAAGATGTTGGCCGCCATGATGGCGGGATAGTTCTGCATTTGATCGTCCGAAAATTGCTTGACAGCCAGCGGCAGCGTGTAGAGCTTGTTGCTCCACAGATAAAGCAGCGGCTTTTCATAGTCGTTCCACGTCCAGAGGAAATACATGAACAGCAGCGTAGACACCGACGTTTTTACGTTTGGCAACGCCACGGACCAATAGATGCGCAAATGGCTCGCACCGTCCACCTTTGCGGCATCCACGAGCGAATCGGGGATGGTCAAAAACGCCTGGCGCATCAGGAATACGCCGAACGTGCCGCCACAGAAACTGCCGATCCACAGCGCGGCATGGGTGTTGAGCAGGCTGAGCTTGGAGTAGATCATATACGTGGGCAGGATGGTTACCATGCCGGGCAGCATGGTGGTCATCAGCTTCATCATGAAAATCTTGTTGCGGCCGAAAAAGTTTATTTTCGCGTAGGCATATCCCGCAAGCGTGCAGGAGAAGAACGTGCCAAACAGCGCGATGACCGCTACCTTGGCAGAGTTAAGGAAATAGACGAAGAACGAGACGGAACCGGAAAAAAGCGCGCGGTAGCCTTTGAGCGTGGGGGAGGGCGGAATCCACTCGATAGGGAAGGTGAACACCTCGTTCATGCCCTTAAACGATGTGGACAGCATCCAAACAAAGGGGATGACCATCACAATCCCCAGCCCCCAGATCAGCGCGGTGAGGAGGACCTTCGCCGCAAGGGAGCTGCCAGGTTTATGCGCTGTTTTCTTGTTAACTTTTATCATGCCCTGGCGCCTCCTTTACTCGTTTGTATAGTCTTTTTCCGTCCGCCAGCGGATGGCTGTGAAGATCATCACCAGCAGGCACAGCAGCCACGAAAGCGCCGCGCCGTATCCCGTGCGGTAGGTGATGAAAGAGGAACGGTAAATATAAAGCCCGAGCGTGTAGGTTGCCGTACCTGGCCCGCCCATGGTGATAATCTGTACGAAGGACCACATTTGCAGGCTGGAGATGATGCCCAGAATGGTGAGCAGGAATGTGGTCGGCTGAATGAGGGGCAGCGTGATTTTGAAGAACTTCACGACGGGGCCCGCCCCGTCGATCTCGGCAGATTCATAATACTCCTGTGAGATGCCTTGCAGTGCGCCGCTATACATGAGGATGCTGTAACCGATATCCTTCCATAGCAGCACAATGGCGACGGCGGGCAACGCCCATTTTGTGCTGGAAAGCCAGCCGGGGACGTTTGCCTCGGCTACGCCGAGCGCCATGAGGATGGCGTTGATCGGCCCTTTGGATTTATGAAAGAGCGCGCGCCACACCGTTGCCACCGCAACGATGTTGGTTACGTAGGGCATAAAATACATCGCCCTTGCGCCCCCGCGGCCATAAATGGCGCGGTTCATCAGCGCAGCCAGGATGGCCGCCAGAAACAGGGTAACGGGTACCACCAGCAGCAACAGCGCGTTGTTGCGCAGGCATGCTTTAAGGTAAATATCACTGAACATGGACTTGATGTTGTCCAGCCAGACGAAGTTCGCGTTCTCAAAACCCTTCATTAGGTTCCAGTCGGTGAACGCCATGCAGAAGGAGAACACGACGCCAAAGAGCGTGAACACCAGGAATCCCAAAAGGCTCGGGGCGATGAACAAATAGCCGTAGAGATTCTCCTTGGCTTTGGTGGAGAGATGCTGTCTGGAACCCTTGCCGGTCATGCGGAATCACCCTCTCGAAGGATTTGCTTTGTTGAAAAGCGCAGCGCGCCGGGGACGGATTGGAACCGCGCCGCGCCCCGGTGCGGGGCGCGGCGCGAAGGAGGCGGGGATCAGTTGGCAGCAGCGATTTCCGCAGCGCCCAGATCCTGCATCATGGCGACCCAGTCTTCCATGTCCATCTCTCCGTTGAGGAAGAGCTTATACTGCTCGGTGAAGAGCGTGGTCATCAGCGAGGTATAGCTGGAGAGGGCAGGATCATAGCCCCAATAGCCGATGTGGGCTTCGTAGGGGGTGGCGACGGCGTCAATGGCCGTTTCGAGCTCAAAGATATCCGTGTGGAGCGTTCCGTTGTTGTCGGTATACTCCATGAAAGAGGTGGTGGCGGCTTCCATGTCGGCGTCGCGGTAGATGGGCATGTAGTTGGCGCTCTCTTCGCAGCATTCGTTGCAGACGAACTTGGCGAACTCATACGCCTCTGCCGGGTATTTGGCCGTCTTGGGCACATAGAACGCGCCGGCGATGGTGTTGAAGGAGACCTCTTTGCCTTCTTCGGTTACGTAGGGCATATCGGCGGCGCCGAGGGTGAAGGGGAGCGGGCCGTCGCCGGGATCGTTAAACATGTAGTTTTGCAGCCAAACGAGCGTGTACGGGCCGTCGATGATCATGGCGGCGTCGCCGTTGGCAAGGGCCTGGCGGCGGTTGAGCGACTCGGCCTCCATCACGGCGATGGACGGGGAGACGTTGTAGACATCGGCAAGGTCCTTGGCCCACTGCAGGCAGGTCTTGAACACTTCGTCGTCAAAGTTGGGCAGGATGTTGCCTTCCTCGTCCTGGATGACGGGCTGCCAGCCGGACACCATGGCGGGAGCGTAGCAGATGTCTACCCACGTGTAGGGGAAGACGATGCCGTACGTATCGGGCGTGGTGAGCTTCTGGGCGATTTCGGTCAGCTCATCGAGCGACCAGGTTTCCGGGATCTCGATGCCGGCTTCTTCAAACATGTCTTTGTTGTAGAAGACTTTGAACGTGTTGCCGGCGTAGGGCACGCCGTAGATCTGGCCTTCGTATTCGAGCATCGCGGTGGAAAGCGTGCCGTACATGGCCTCGTAATCGTCGCCCGCGGCGGCGATGTATTCGTCCAGCGGCAGCGCGCCGCCGTTGATGACGCGGCTGTAAACGTCGCCATAGGTCAGGTAGGTGACGTCAACGACTTCGCCGCCGCTGATCATCGTATCCAGGTTGACCAGATAGGCGGTATCCACGACGGTGCCCATGTCGATATAGTTGACGGCGATGTCGGGATGCAGCTCGTTCCATTTGGCGATGATCTTTTCCGCTTTGTCGTTTTGCAGCCAGCCTGCGCCCACCCAGGTCAGGGTGACGCCGGACTCGGCCATTGCGGGCGCCATCAGCGAGAGGGCGAGCAACAGGGCCAGTACCAACGATCCGATTCGGGTTGCTTTCATGAACAGTGCTCCTCCTTTAAATGATTTTATATATTCCCCGCCAAGGGCGGCGCGGCCGCGCGTCCCGCGAGGAGTATAGTCAGGCGTTGATGGGATAAGCACCCCAGCGCCGTCCCGCCTCATAGAGGGCGAACACGTTTTCGTTGGGGATGTCGTCGTGCACGCTGTGGTCGGAGCTGAGGCAATAGCCGCCGCCCGGCGCGGCCGCGCGGATGCACGCGCGCACCATGGCCTCCACGTCCTGCGGCGTGCCGTTGACGAGCACGTCCTTGTTGTCCACGTTGCCAAACAGGCACAGGTCCGCGCCATAGGCGCGCTTGACGGCGGCGAGGTCCATGCCGGGGCAGCGCTCGATGGGGTGCAGACCTTCAAACCCCGCGCTGTGGATATCCTTCAGCAGCGGCGCGATACAGCCGTCGCTGTGCAGGATTGGCCGCGTGCCCATCCGCTTTGCTTCGCGGACGATGCGCGCAAGCTGCGGGACGATGAACGTGCGGAAATGCTCCGGGGAGAGCAAAGGCTGCAGGGAAGAGCCGTAATCGTCCGAGTAGAGCACCGCATCCACGCCCATTTCCACCATCACCCGCGTGGCTTCGATGGCAAAATCGGCCACAAGCGCCAGCGCTTTGTGAACCGTTTCCGGTTCATCGTATAGCAAGAGGGAAAAGTTTTCCAGCCCAAACAGCTGCCACGCGCCCGAGAACGGCCCGCGCACGTTGCCAACGGCGCCGCGGCCGTTTTCGCGCGCCAGCGCGAGCGCCTCGCGCAGTGTCTCATAGCGCGCGGGATCGCGCGGGTCGGGCGCTTGGTAATGCGCCAAATCGGCGCCGTTTGCGCACGGCGGGCGGATGCCCGCGTCGATGGGCCAGGTGGACGGGTCGATTCGGTAGGTGATGCCCCATTCGTCGGTGTATTCGCCGCTGCGCATGCCGGCCGGGCGGAAGCCGCTCGTGCCGGGAATGGGTAGGAACGCAAAGTCGTAACCCATGCGGATGCAAAGGCGCATCACGCTGCCCAGGTCGAACACCTCCGGCACGGAGCCGAGCACGTGCGCAAAAAGCGGACGGCTGTAGACGCATTCAAAGATGGGGACGGTATCGGGCTCCCTATGATCGAGCGCGCAAAGCAGGCGCTCTCTGCCGGTCATCTTCACAGATATTCCCCCTCGTAGTCGATGGCGTCCAGGGCATCGTTGAGGCGGCGGCGCTCCTCATCCGTCAGGCGGGGCATGGGGTAGAGGCAGTGGCCGCAATCATAGCCGGCACGCGCGAGGATCTCTTTGACGGACGCTTGCACGCCAAAGCGGATGATGATTTCAATGAGGCGGTTTGCGTGCAGCTGCATGCGCTGCGCTTCCTGGAGATTCCCTTCGCGGAACGCATCGTAGAGCTTGCGAAAGACGCCGGGCATGACGTTGTACGTCGCGCCGATGCCTCCGTCCGCCCCCATGGCCAATCCGCACAGGAGGCACTCGTCCGGCCCGTTGAGCACGTTGACAGCCCCGCCGCGCAGCAGCTTGATGCGCTGCATGGTGTAGTAGTCGTAGCTCGTCCACTTTACGCCGGTTGCGCCGGGGATCTCAAGCAGCCGGGAGGCGATTTCATACGTGATGTTCACGCCCGAAAGCGGGCTGCAGTAGAGCAGCAGCGGTAGGCCGGAGGCCTGCGCAAGCGCCGTATAATACTGCGCGATCTCTTTTTCGCCGTAGTGGAAGAAAAACGGCGGCACGGACGAGATGGCGTCCGCACCGATTTTGGCGGCATGCTCGGCCAGGAGCACGGCCGTGCGCAGATCGACCGCCCCCACATGCACGATAATGCGCGCTTTTCCCCGCGTCTCCTCGCGCGCCACCTCCGCCAGCGCCATGCGCGTCTGCGGCGGCAGCACAGGCCCTTCGCCCGTGGCGCCGCACAGGTAGAAGCCGTCCACCCCATAGCGGAGGTGGAAGCGAAGCAGCTTGCGCGCAGTCTCTTCGTGCAGCTGTTCTTGGGCGGTAAGCGGCGTGACGAGCGCGGGGAAAACGCCGGTGAATTGTACGTTCTTCATGGCTTTACAAGTCCTTATTTTCTAAGTCACATGTCCAGGTGGAAAACGGGCGGGCGATGACTTCGCTGACATAGCACGTGCCCTTGCCCAGGCGGATAATCGACGCCGGGCACTCCATCGAAATGGGGCCGTAGAGCTCAATGCGCGAGATCATGCGCTGCCAGGAATCCCCGCCCGGGTTGGTGATGTTGTGCATTTCCAGCCGTTCGCGGGCGTTGATGACATCCCGCGGGCCGATCGTCGCCGCGCGCGGCGGCACGGCCCATACGTCGCCCGAAGCGCCCATCGGCGCAAAGAGTGAGTTTTCGCAGATGGTCATCGGGTGCTGCGTCACGATGCGCGAGCCGAGGCGGAGGAATTCCTCCAGGCTGCCGGCGGCAAACTCCGGCGCCTGCGGGTCGATGAACGCGACATGCCCCGGCCAGCCCGTTGCGGAGTAGATCACGTCCGCCCCGCCGCCGCCGGCCTCCTCGATGAGGCTCGAATAGACGCCGTCGGCTTTTACCTCGTTGGTGAAAACGTGCCACTGGGAAAGCGGCGGGCGGAGGTCTTCGCGGATGTTTGCCCAAAAGTGCTTGCGGAAGGAGAACCCGAGGCTCGCACCGTACGTCAGCGGCGCCACGTTCCCGTCCTCGTCGGCCCATTCGTCCATCGCAAAGGCGTTGACGTTGCGGCAATTGACGTTGTATTTGTTGATCATCCCCGCGATGGCCGAATAGGCGCCCGGCCACTGGTTCGGGCAGATCATCGTAAAGGATTTATCTTCCACATCGCTTTGGTAAATCCTGTGGAAG
>DVLH01000081.1 GCA_018715585.1 Candidatus Aphodomonas merdavium | reverse complement strand
ATCGGCTTTTTGCCAGCAAAGATGGGCTGCCATAGGGAAAAATTGAACCATTGCCGGCTGCCACATGTTACGCCGTGCCGCTCAACCTTGCTTATCGCATTTCTTCTTACAGCCGTCAACATCTTGATGCCTTTCCCTTCGCGTTTATTTCTATCTGCATCAGCGAAATAGCATAGCACCGTCCAATGCTCGCTTCTCATTCAGCTCCGTACCCGCTGGCTCCCTTTGCGCGCTGTCCTGCCAGGATTTGGGCGAAAATCTGGTGAAATAATGATCGTCACTCCAGCCAGCACAAATAGCTCAAAGGATAGCAGTCACCATATCTTAATGGAATCCTTCCGCGCATGGCCACGCTCTTTTCCCTTTTGTGACAACATCACAGAAATTTCAAACGGGACCGGCTATACTGGCGCCATCAACTGACAGGGGTGAGTCCAATGGAAACAGTAAAGCGAAAACGGCGCAAGGCGCGCGTCAACCGGACGCTCTGCGTTGCCTGCGGCTGCTGCGTCAAGGTATGCCCGCTGCAGGCGGTGACGGTCTTTCGCGGGCTTTATGCCAAGGTGGAGGAAAGCAAATGCGTAGGCTGCGGCAAGTGCGCCCGCGAATGCCCGGCCAGCGTCATCGAAATACAGGAGGTGGTCGAATGAAAAAGCGTTGGTATGATTTTCTTTGGATCGCCTCGGCAGCATATCTGGCGCTCGGTTTATTCAACATCCTGTTTGCTTGGTTGGGGCTGCTTTGCTTTTTTATCCCATTGGTCCTTTCTGCTGCAACAGGAACAAAGGCCTACTGTAACCGCTATTGCGGGCGCGGGCAGCTGTTCAGTCTGCTGGGAGGCAGGTTCGGCCTTTCCCGCCGGAAAGACGTCCCACGCTGGATGAAAGGCAAGCTTTTCCGCTACGGCTTTCTTGTCTTCTTCTTTGCAATGTTCTTTGCGATGCTGTGGAACACCGCCTTGGTGTTTGCCGGAGCGCAGAGCCTCCGGCAAGCGGTTACGCTGCTGTGGACATTCAAGTTGCCGTGGCACTGGGCATATCACGGGACACTGTTTCATCCCGGCGTTGCACAGTTCGCGTTTGGGTTCTACAGCGTGATGCTTACCTCCACCGTGCTCGGCCTTATCACCATGGCGCTATATAAACCGCGCAGCTGGTGCGTTTATTGCCCAATGGGCACGATGACCCAGCTGATCTGCAAAGCCAAATGCGCTGCGCAGCGCAAGGAGAAATCAGCATGAAAAAGCTTATCCCCATCCTTTTGCTGCTTGCTTTTTTGCTGGGCGGATGCGCTGCATCCGCGCCGCAGGCGCAGCAAGGCGCTTACCGTCAGGTTTCCATGCAGGACGCCATCGCCTTGATGAAGGAGGAGCAGGGCTATGTGATCCTTGACGTGCGCACCGAAGCGGAGTATGCCTCCGGCCATATTCCCGAAGCGATCCTGCTTCCCAACGAAACCATCGGAACCGGCGAGCTCCCTCAGCTTCCGGACAAGGAGCAGCTCATCCTGGTCTATTGCCGCAGCGGCAACCGCTCCAAACAGGCGTCCGAAAAACTGGCGCAGCTGGGCTACGTCAACGTCGTTGAGTTTGGCGGAATCAACAGCTGGCCTGGTGAAATCGTTACCGAATAAGAAAAGGAGAGAAAAAAATGCCTACCGTTTCCATCACAAACGCCAATTTTACCAGTGAGGTTATCCATTCTGACAAGCCCGTCCTGTTGGACTTTTGGGCGAGCTGGTGCGGCCCGTGCCGCATGGTCGGCCCGGTGCTCGAGGAAATCGCCAGGGAGCGCGCCGATATCAAGGTCTGCAAGATCAACGTCGACGAACAGCCCGATCTTGCCGGCCAGTTTGGCATCATGAGCATCCCCACGTTGATGGTTATCAAAGACGGCAAAGTCGTCCGGCACTCGGTCGGTGCAAAAGGAAAGGCGCAGATTCTTGCCATGCTATAAAACAAAAAAGCCCGCGCGGTTCCCCCTCCTGCCGCCGCGCAGGCTTTTTTTCTATCATTCTCAAGAGCGCCGGCCGCCGTGCCCCCGGCCTCATGGAAGCGTTTGCCTTTTTATTCCGCCAAGCGGCGCAGCCCCGCTTCGTCGACGATCTCCACCCGGCCACGCGAGAGCCGCACCAGCCCTTCGCTTTGGAAGTAGCGGAGCATGCGCGTGACAACCTCGCGCGGGTTTCCCAGGTGTTTCCCAAGGGTTTCATGGGTTGTCTGGAGGGTGTTCGTGCCTTCGATGGCGGCTTCCTCCAATAAAAAGGCAGCCAAGCGCTTATCAAAGCTTTTCCAAAGGATCTGTTCGATCAGCCACATGACGTCCGAAAAGCGCGAAGCCATCATCTCGTTTGTGTAGTTGGATAACGGTGCGGATTCCTCCAGGATGCGCTTATAAACATCAGCCGGGATGACGGCAAGCTCGCTATCCTTTTCAGCCTCAACTATTACGTCAAACTGGATTGACCGCAGCATGCACGAGGCTGAGAAAAGGCATACGTCCCGCTCAAACAGGCGGTAGATCGTCATCTCCCGTCCCTCTGGCGAGAGGATATACGCCCGCAGTTGCCCTTCTAGCACAAGAAGAAGGCCGGTGCAATCCGCGCCGTTGCGGATGATCTCGCCTTTTTTGACGCTGCGGCGCACAGCGTTTCCCGCGAGGGCTTCCTGCTGGGCACGCGTCAACCTTCCCCATACGGGCAGATAAGCCGCCAGTTCCATGTTGCACCTTCTTTAAGCCGTTTGGGGTCAGTGTATCCCCTGCGGCGCGCAAAGTCAATGCCCTGCGCAAAGGCATGGTCTCCGGCGGGCCGCCTGTTCTGTCGTGAATCCCTGAGGATCGCCGGGCCGCACGGTTTCGTCCTGCTTTTGCGGCAGGCGCGGGACTGTGGCCGCAGCCGCCATGCGTTTCCTTTGCTTCTTTGCCGCAGGCGAGCGCATCATAAGCTCTGCCCCCCGCGCGCAGGCGGTTGCCTGCCGCCTCGCAATGGTTCTCCCGCCCCGCGCCCGGCCCTCTCCCGCCTCTCCGCTTCCGTTTTTTCATACCGTTTCCGCCGCGTACCCGCTGCGCCAGAGCTCCCGGTTCCGGCGCTCGCTTTTCAGCGCGTCAGATGGCCCATACCGGTGATTGCAGAGCGAGTAGGCTTGTACTGCTATGGCAATTTCCCCTCTCCACGCCCACAATTGCCGCAGGTCTCCCTCTTGTTG
>DVLH01000080.1 GCA_018715585.1 Candidatus Aphodomonas merdavium | reverse complement strand
ACAATTGCCGTCATCCATTTTTTCGTTTTTTTCATTTCTTGTTTGCTCCTTTCTTTGATGGCGCGAGTATATCGTCCGAAGATGAAGCTACGATGAAAAAAAGACTCGTCCGTTTTATTTTTTCTCTTCGCTGCCTTCCAGCGGCAGCCGCACGCAAAAGCGCGTCATGCCCTCGCCGCTTTGCGCCGTCACGCTTCCTCCGTGCGCTTCCACAGCGCTTTTGACGAGCGAGAGGCCAATGCCCGTTCCGGGCGTGGTGCGCGAGGCATCGGCGCGCCAGAAACGGTCAAAAAGCTTCGGCAAATCCTCCGGGGAAATATCGTCCCCTTCGTTTTCGACGGTCACGGACACTTCCTGCGGTGCAAGCGCCATTTTTACAGAGATTTCACCGCCCTCCCGGCCGTAGCGGATCGCATTATCAAGCAGGTTAATGAACGCGCGCGCCAGCAGGGCGCGGTTCCCTACCGCCGGGCAAGGAGTCAGCTGCGTCTGAATACGCATCCGCCTCTCGGCGGCAACGGGTACAAAATCCTCCGCGACCTGCTCCAGCATCTCGTCCAGGCGGAAATGGTCGTCGCGCGGCATCTGGCCCGACTCCGTGCGCGCAATGAGTAGCAGTTGGCGTACCAGCGCGTCCATTTCTTCGTTCCGCTCCAAAATACGCTTGAGCGCTTCATCCTTTTGCGGCGCCTGTTCCCGCGAAAGGCCGTATTCGCACTGGGTGCGGATAGCATTCATCGGCGTTCGCAGCTCATGCGCCACATCGGAGGTAAAACGCCTCTCCCGATGGAACGAGCGCTCCAAACGTTCAAGCATGGCGTCAAATGTATCCGAAAGCGCATGAAGCTCATCCTTGCCCCCGCCAAGGCCGATGCGGCGGGACAAGTCCTCCCCGCCGGCGATGGAGCCGGCCAACGCCGTCATCTCCTTTACGGGGCGAAACGCCCGTGCAGTCAGCGCATGCCCGCCTGCTAGCGCAAACGCGGCCAACAACGGGAAAAACCAAAAACCGTAGCGAAGCATGGACAGCTGCGCGTCCCAGGAAACGTCCGTGGAGGTGTATACGCGCAACCAGATTTCCTCGCCTTCGCGGTATTCAAGCCGCTCATCCAGGATATACCAGCTATGCCCGCCGTAGGTTGTGCGGCGCATGACGCCCTCTTCAAACGCATCCGGCACGCGCTGGCGGCCGTAAAGGACGCTGCCATCAGCACGGAAGAGTGTGGCGTATACGTTGGGAATTTCGTCGATGCCGCTTTGAATTTCCAGCCTGCCGTCCTCGTATTCCAGCTCGTCCTTGACCATTGTCAGCGCGTTTTGCAGCGTCTGGCGGCAGTATTCACGCGCCGCGCCGTTTGCGGCAAGGTTCATCACCGTAAAAAGCAGCAAACAAATCAGCAAAAGCAGGCACGCATACCAAAGCGTTACCCGCATTTTTATCGTCAAGCGGTTCATGGCGCCTCTCGCAGGACATAGCCCGCATAGCGCACGGTATGAATCAGCTTTTGCGCATGGCCGTCGTCAATTTTGCGGCGCAGGTTGCGGATGTATACGTCCACCATGTTCGACGCGCCTTCATAATCGTAGCTCCAGACGTGCTCCTCAATCTGGGCGCGGGTCAGCACGCGTCTCTTGTTGCGGATCATGTATTCCAGCAGCGCATATTCCCGGCTCGTCAGCACAATTTCCACGCCGCCACGGCTGACGGTACGGCTATCCGCATCCAGCACAAGGTCGGCGAGCTCAAAGCGGTTCGTCCCCTGGCGGGTACGCCGGGTCAGCACGCGCAGGCGGGCGGACAGCTCTTCAAAGGCAAACGGCTTGACCAGATAGTCATCCGCCCCGGCGTTGAGCCCCTGCACGCGGTCGGAAACGGCGTCCCGCGCCGTCAACAGCAGCACGGGCGTGGCAAGCCCCTTGCGCCGCATCTTCTCCACGAGCGAAACGCCGTCAATCCCCGGCATCATGATGTCCAGCACCGCAACGTCATACTCCGTAGCGGACAGGTATTCCCATGCGTCCGTCCCGTCGTAGCAGACATCCACGGCATAATGCTCCTCGCGCAGCCGCCGGGCCAGTGTGTCGGCCGTCATGCGGTCGTCCTCGGCAATCAGCAATCGCATCCTATCACCTCGCGTTGACACATCTTTTAGCGCTTGCACGCCAGGATTCATGATAACCGGCGCACGTGAAGCGCAGATGAAAGCCGCTCAAACAGCCGTCCAAGCCGAACCGTCCGCCGCGCTTGCGATCACCGCCTCCACAAACCGCACGCCCGCAACGCCTTCCTCAACCATCGTCAGGCTGCCCGTATCGTAAGGAATGCCGTTCTGTTTTTGCAGCAACGCCTGCGCAAAGTCGCGGTAAATGTTGGCAAATGCAACATACAGCCCTTCCGGATGTCCAACGGGCAGGCGGCTGCCGCTCCCGGCAGGCTGCGGCACCCCGTGCCCTCCGCGCTCGAGGACGCGCACAGGCTCCCCCTTGGGCGCAAAGCGCAGCAAGTCCGGCGTCTCCTGGTGCCATTGCAGCGAGCCGCGCGTTCCATACACGCGCACGACAAGCCCGTTGGCATGGCCCGCCGCCACCTGCGAGCACCAATACGCCCCGTTGACGCCGTTTTCATATTCCACCAGGATGTTGGCATTTAAATCCAACAGGCGGCCATACCGGTTCACCGTAGCGGCGACGCGCCGGATGGGCAAGCCCGTGACATAGTGAACGAAGCACGCGATGTGCGTGCCGATGTCCGCCACGCAGTTGGACGCGCCGCTGACGGCCGGGTCCATGCGCCAGACGTAATTCCCCTGCTGCGGCTGCGGCGAGAGCTCATCGAGCAGCCAATCCTGCGCATACTCGGCATTGACGGCAACAATTTCGCCGATTGCCCCATCGGCAATCATCTGGCGCATCACGCGGCTCATCGTATAGCCGGGATAGGTATAGCTGACCGCGAACAGGCAGTCGTTGCGGCGCGCAAGAGCGGAAAGTTCCTGCGCCTGCGCCGCGGTAAGGCAAAGCGGCTTTTCACAGACGATGTGGACGCCTGCCTGCAAAAAAGCTTTTGCGATTTCGTAATGGCTATCGTTTTGCGTGACGATGGAGACAAAGTCGATCCCATCCTCTCGCGCAGCCTCGGCAGATGCCATCGCTGCGTAGGACGCATACACCCGCTCCGCGTCCAGACCGCACTGGCAGCCCGTCTGCGCGTTGCGTTCCGCGTTTTGGCTGAAACATCCTGCGCACAGCGCCATGCGGCCGTCCATCCCTGCCGCCTTGCGGTGCACCTCCCCGATAAAGGAACCGATTCCTCCGCCCACCATTCCATAGCGAAGCTTTGTTTTGGCCATCGCTCTTTCCTCCTTGCGCACGCTTGGCGCACGAAAGCCCTTCGCACGCCTTCAAGAACTCTATTGTATCACATGGCGCACCGTTGCGCATGGGCTTATAAAGAAAAACATGCGCGCATTTCAACCTTTTTTTGTCAAATTGCGGCGCGAAATCGTCATAATTCCATGCGTTCCGGGGCAAACTGCGCATATCTGATCCTTTGGAGGGATATATGCGCTCTTTATCCTGTTTGTTATTTCGCAGCTGGCAGCTGCGCGTGGTGGCCAACAGCGATTCCCCGCGCGACCAGCGCGACAAAATCCGCGTGCGCGACGCAGCGCTGCAAATTGCGCGGCGCTGTCCGCTGTGCCTTGGCCGCATGACAGCCGCTGCGCGCGCCATTGATCCCAGTGCGCGCGCGCGCCTGGTGCTGTATCCGCCCCATGCGCCCCGTCCAACCGTTCTGCTTACGCTTGGCAAAGGGGAAGGGCACAATTGGCTCGGCATGCTCTTTCCGGAACTGTTCGGCTTAGTATCGTCGGAGCCTGTCGTTTTCCGTTCCTTTTTGCTGGAACAGATTCGGAGGTGGTTTTTTTGATTCGCAAAGCGATAATAACTGTTTCGGCCCTGTTGGCGGCGTCCTGCCTTTTGCTTGCGGGCGTGCTTAACTTTACCGCCGCACGTGCGGAAACCGTCTACTGGGGTTCGCG
>DVLH01000079.1 GCA_018715585.1 Candidatus Aphodomonas merdavium | reverse complement strand
GGCAATGCTTTTCCGCAGCTTGCCGGTGAGCATTCGAGCACGCGCCTTATCCATCTTGTTGAGGTTCGTAACCAACACATTGAAGTCAAACGCCAGCAGCACATTTTGGTCCGCTATTGCGTCCATCAGCGATTCAAAATAGGCCTTTCCGGCGCTAGTAATAGAATAGACCGCCTTTTGCGCAAACCGTTCCCCTTTTACTACGTTGCTTGTGAGATAGCCTTTCTCCTTCAATTGGAGCACTTTCTTATAGATGGACGGAATGCTGATTCTCGTCCATCGGGAAAAATTATGGTATTCAACATCCTTTTGAATGTCATAGGCGCTTCGGGGCTTTTCTAAAACAATTCCCAAGATTACTACATCAATAGACTGCATCAGCATTCTCCTTCGCTTTTTACTATAAAATATAGTATTATAAAATATAGCAAAAGTCAACGAAAAAATCACACAATCCAAGCCATCCATACCAGCTGTGCGAAACGGCAAGCGGCAAGTAGCCAAGCGCGCTGGCTGATGCCGGATCCAAGAGCGGAAAAACGTTTGCAAACTTTGCCCTAACCCCATTCCCGTTGCCGCCTGCCTACGCCATAAGCATGGGAAAGGCCATATCGCCGCATGTTGGCAACCGTTCCGACAGCGCATTGGGAAGGCCCATCGCGAATGTCAGGTTTTTATCCGCGTTCTTAAAGAGCCTGCAAGCATGTGCCCCTCCCTCCCCAACGCCTTTCTCGCATCTGGCGTATCGCCCAGCTTGAAGCGCGTTTAAACGGCATGCAGAAGGGTAGGCTTTGTTCCCCCCTCGTCACCGCCATTTTCACGCCGATCCTCGACGCACTTTCCATGAGCACGAACTACGGCTTGATCTTTGGCGCGGCGCAGCTGGGGCTGTTTGCCGAAAAGCCGCTGACGCGCGACGGCTTAAGCTTCTCCTTCCGCACGGGCAAGACGGTGGCGCTGGTGAGCGCGTCCGGCGGGAAGAGGAGCACGGCGGCGCGGCTGCTGCTGTTGATGGAGGTCATTGCGGGCTTAAAAAAGGCAGTGCTGTCGGTCTTTCACGCGCTGAACCTTGCCTGTGCGTTCTGCGACTGCCTGCTCGTGCTCAACGAATGCCGCATCGCCGCGTGGGGGACGCCCAGGGACATCTGCACCCCCGCAGATGCTGGAGGAGGTGTTCCGCGTGCGTACGGACGTGCTGTCGCTGGAGGAGGGTCTCCCCTACATCATCTACCGGAGCAGCATCCGGTGAGCGGGAAGGCCGCGCCGGTCTGCGCGGCAGAGGATTATCTGAAGCCATTGTTTTTACCAAGCTGCCCATTCGCGCAGGCATCAACTTTGCCATTGCGCAGTTTGATGCCTGCCGGATAGAGCATGCATTAGCGAGGAGAAATTTGCATATCTTGCGGCTTCCATGCCCAATCTATGCTTGCGGGGGAATTGATGAGATGTATCGATACCGCGTGCGTATGGTTTAACGAATGAGGCCATCTATTATTACGCAAAGCATCGTATCTGTAGGTTTGTCAATCATCTTGTACAGTAAAGCAATCGAGCATCTGCCTGGGCGAACGCCAGCGAAGAGGGCACATAGGGCGGGAGTTGCCCCGACTTTGCCGTTGTAACGCGGCGTGTATGGGCGTATCAGTTTGTTCCGAATACCCAACTCTGCCGCAGTAGCCTCAAACAGCGTCGATATGTCACGCTTGCTGTTTGAAAATCGATTCGTAAATCCAAAACCGTTGCCAGTCTGAACGCACTCAACCTTTAACCCTTTCTCTAGAACGCAACCACGACGCGGCGCAGAAAATCCGCTGAAGAATAGGTGCTCTGTTCCGCGTAAGCGCCAAGTATTTTATAGCGGAAATACGGATCAATCGCTGTATACTGATAGTTTCAATAGCGGATCAGCTATACAGCTTCGCGGTACGACTTACACATCGATCTGGACACGCTGGCCAGGATACTGCATCTGTTCGTAAGGCTTAGGCTTGTACTTCTTCTTGGGCCTTTCCTTCTCCGCCAATCCCTCACGGCGCAGCACTCTCCACAGGCTTTTCAGGCAGTGAGCGTATCTACGATTTCTCAGTCTTGCTCACAGCGCAACGATGCCGAACTTTGGATTGCGCCGGCGCATGTTGCGAATGAGCGTCAGTTTCTCCTCAGTATGTTGATTGGGGTGGCTGTGAGGTTTCCGGGAATGACATGCCAGCGATTCAATACTGCCATCGAAGCGAGCTTTCCAGAAGTATCTGTACGACCGGCACTTGTCGTGTGGATAACGCGGCCGAAGCCCACGCCGTTCACAAACTGCTGCCTTACAAATAACCCTGCACCGTAGCGAGGAGGCGAAAAACATGGCACACATCAAAGGAGCCGTCAATACTCATAAAAACGTCGCAAGATGCTTAAGCTCGCCAAGGGCTACTATGGCGCTCAGTCCAAGCAGTACCGCGTCGCGAGCGAACAGGTGCGCCGCAGCCTGCGTTATGCCTAGGAAGGCCGCAAAATACGCAAGCGCGATTTCCGCCGCCTGCGGATTCCCCGCATCAACGCTGCCGCCCGTCTCAACGGCACCACTTATTCCGTGCTGATGAACGGCCTGAAGCGCAGCAGCATCGCCGTCAACCGCAAAATGCTGGCCGATATCGCCGTCAACGATCCCGCCGCCTTTGCGCGCCTGGGGAAACGTCTCGAGGCTAAGCCCCGGCTCACGTGCGGCCCCCTCGATCATCGAGGGGGCCGCCACGCATCCAAGGAGGGATTTTCATTTCATGCCGTCTGTGACGACCCACGGCGTGGTGGTGCGCCTGGTTAACTACCGCGACCATGACCGCATGCTGACCATCCCCAGCCCACAGCTGGCCGCCAGCGAGCTGTTTGTCTCGGGAGAGTTTGCGCTGTTTCAAAGCCGCGAGCACGCCTTGCTGACCTCCTGCCAGATTGACGATACCTTCTATCCGCTGCGCCTTGTGCCCTATCGTCTGACCTGCGCCAGCTATATGGCGCCGCTGTGCGCCACCGCCGCCCAGCCCGGGCAGGAGGCCGCCAGCTGTATGCGCTGCTGCTGTGTATTTACCTGGCCTACGATCCCCAGGCCGATCCCCTGGAGACCATGACGGCCTTTTGCTCGCGGATGTCAGCGGTTACCGCCCGCGCCTGGGCCGCTGCGCCTCCTGCCGCACACCGTTGGATGTCGGCGCGGGCGCGCTGTGGGACGATGCGGCCGGCGGCCTGTGCTGCCCGGCCTGCCGCACGCGCGAAAGCGCTCGCCTTTCCCAGGAGCAAATCGCCTGGATGTGCGGCGTGCTGTGCGGCGGGCTCACACCACAAAAAACACCGGCGCGGGGTCGATGTTCGACCTTTTGCGCCGGTATGTGGAAGGCCGTCTGGAAACGCCGGGGCGGGCTGGGCGGCTCGGGCTTTGAGCGGGCTTTCGTAGTAGGCTGCCCGGTTGAGGGTGGCCTTGGAATCGCTTCACATGGTGTAATGATAGCCATATTCCACCGTGCCGTTGAGCAGGCACACGCGCTGCCGGGAAACATGATAGCGCCGGTTGTCGCGCAGCTTGGGCGGGCATTCCTCCAGCACCGCGCGCAGGGCTTCCTGCTGCTCCTGGCTGCGGTAGGCGTAGCCGTTGGGCCACATGAGAAAGGCACTGTCGGTTTCCTGACCCAGCCGCCGAAGGATGATGCCGGTCTTGTTCACCGTCAGCTGCTCGATGCGCGAAAGCCGCGCCACCTTCAAAAAGGGCGCCATGTCCTCCAAAAGCTCCGAGGCGCAGCATTTCTCCACCCGCAGGCGAAGCCGTATTTCCCGCTGCCGCTCTTGCCACAAAAACGCCAACATCACAGCTGCCAGCATCGCCGCCAGCGCAACCGGTATCCATGTCGTCATCTTGGGCATCTCGTCATCCCTGAATCGACTCGTTATACCATATCTCCTGCTTCTTTGACAAGGGTTCTACCACAAAATAAACATGGAACGGACGGAAAAGCGGGCGGCGCAAAAAGCGGCGGGCGCGAAGGGGCGCCCGCCGGGGCTCCTTGTGGGATGGACATCAACCATGGCAGTGTCGACGCACCAAAAGGGTGGCGAAAACCGCTAGGGAGAGAATCGCCAGCAGGACGTAGAGAGCCAGGTGCGTGCTGTCGCCAGTCTGGGGAAGCGTGAGCGACGGGGCCGGCGTCGTGTCCAGGATCGTCGTTGTGTCCGAGATCGTCGTCGTGTCCGGGATCGGCGACGTGTCCGGGATCGGCGTCGGCGCGGGGAGCGGGGAGAAGTGCACGGAGTTGCTGCGGACGACGGGGGAGGTCAGCGTGCCGCCGGTGCTTAGGGGCACGGTGTACTGCACCTCCACGTAATAGTCACCTTCCCGCGGGAGGTTGGTGAAGGTGTTGGAGACCCCGCTGCTGAGGCAAAAGCCGTCACAGTACCAATTGTAGGTGAAGGTCGCGTTCTCCACGGGCGTGGTGGTGGCGGTGAGCGTGCCGTCCGTGAGGGAGACGGTCACCGTGAACGGGGGGATCTGGATGAGGGAATAGGTGATGCTACCGTCCGCGTTAGTGGTGCTGGCAAGGCCGTAGTCTCCCTCGCCGGTGACGTCCAGCTTCACGCCCGGCGCGGCGATGAGCCGCACTGCGGGGTCGGTGAGCGTCAGCGCGGTGAGTCCGCTATCGGAGAGGACGTAGACATCCCCCGCGCCGCCGGCCAGCGCGTCGCTCAGCGTGGAATAGAAGATCAGCGAGGGGATGGTATTCCCGTCGGCGTCCTGGATGTTGCGCATGGCGGCGGCCGCGCCGGCCGCGGACTGGCCCAAAGTGAGGCCGGTATTGCCGGACGTCGCCTCGAGCTTGCCAGCCTCAAAGGTGACGCCGGGCTCATACGTGACGTCACTGGCGTAGAAGGCCACCGGCCCCTTGAGCTGCGTGCCGTCCAGCGTGACCTGCGCGGGAACCTCGTTTACCGCAGAGCGGTAGAGGGTGATGGCCCGGCCGTATTTGCTTTCAAGCGTGCCGCCCTCCAGATTGACCACGATCGGGGAACCGTTGTACAGCTGGGCATCCACCCGCAGGGCGGAGCCGTCGTCGGGGGTGGAGCCCACATTCGGGCTGGCAACCCTGCCCGCACCCGTGCCAATCAGCGTCGCATTGTCCTGAAGGGTAAAGGTTCCCGAGCGCAGAGACAGCGCCACGAGCCCCTCCACGGCCGCATCGCCCCCGATGGTGAGCGAGTCGCCGCTGGACCAGTAGATGGCCGTGCCGCCATCCGAGCGGAGGGAGCCGCCCGTGATCGTGGCGGTGCTGCCGGCGGATTTTCCTCCGATCGTGGCGAGCGAGGAGGCGTTGCAGCGCAGCTCGCCTCCCTTCATGTTGAGGTTGGACGCTCCATAGAGGATGATGCCGCTGCCCCCCTCCACGACGACGGAATTGTCTTCAATCGTCAGAGCGGAGTTATCGATATAAATCGTGCCATAGGACAGCATATTACCGGTCATCTTGATGTGGGTATTGCCGCGGAGGGTGATGGAAGAGCCATCGCGGGCTTCAAGGGCGTTCATATCGGCAGAGGACACATGGGCGTCCACAATCTCGACGTGCGCGCCGTCAGAGGCCCTAATCGCCGAGCAACTTGAGTAGGAGGCGGTGCATGTGCCGTTGGTAAGGGTAACGTTGATGCCATTGCCGATGGCAATGATGACATAATCCTTGACGTTGTTGCCTCCCGTGAGGGTGTGATCCGCCAGGTCCAGCGTGAGCGACTTATTGATGTTCAGCCTGCTATCGAGGGTGACGTTGGAGAGCAGCTGAAGGGTTTCGCCGCTGCTGGCGGCATTGACGGCGCTGGCCAGATCGGGATAGGTCGCGCCGGTGGTTGTGTTTTTCACCACATCAGTCCGGGTGGCTAGCACAGCGGTAGGCAGGAGCAGCATAAGGACAAGGGCGATAAGCAAGAAAAGC
>DVLH01000078.1 GCA_018715585.1 Candidatus Aphodomonas merdavium | reverse complement strand
CCGTGGATTATCACCGCATGTTCGCGAAGATGGCGGACGAGGCCATTCAAAATGGCCAGCCCCGCACGGCTGACATCAATGCCCTGCGGGAAGCCGTGCGCGCCCACTCCGAGGCGGAAGCCGCGTTCCGCGAGTGGTACGCCTGCGCACAAGCGATCCGGAACGGCGACCGCGCCAACAAGCGCGTGTACGACCGCTTGCACAGCGCCCTGCGCACAGCGCTTGAGCGCCTCCCGGAGGCGGAGCAGAAGCCTGCTCAAGACCATCTCAGCGCTTTTGACGCCGCTTTTCTCCCCATTCTCAACCGCGTCGAATACCGCGACTTCAAACGCCAGGACGTAGCGCTGACGGAGAATATACCCTTCATACTTACATATTCCGAGTCTGTCTGCATGGTCGTCCCCTATGCGGCGAGCGACGTATCCGGCAGCTTTTCCGGCGCGGCGTCGGGGAAGGTCAACTTATCCGCGTTGTTTTCCAATGTGGCTGCGGCAACGGTGGCAAACCCCATGCGCATCGTCTATCTCTATCTGGCCCAGAGCACGGAGGCGCTGTCGGCGCTGAAGGCCACGCTCCCGCACATGGCGGAGTACATGCGCAAGAAAAATTTCAACGCCAAGGTGGAGTTTGCCATACTCCACACCGCGGCCGTTTCCGTGGCGGATGGTTTCCCCGCGTCCCTGCGCGCGCTTTCGCGGGACAGGGTCGAAGCTGTTACGGTCCTGCCTGTCGAAAGCGATTTTGCAGACGCGCCCGCGAAGCTCGAACGCTATCTGAAACGCAAGCAGAGAAGCAGAGGCGTGCGCCGCCTGGTCATCGAAAAGAATGGAACTGCGCTTTCCACGCTGATGCTGGCCACCGGTTTTTACCGCCGCTACCCCAGCTACCGCTTCGATTCGCGCGCTGTGCGCTTTGAGGAAGCCTCGGGCTGCGACGAGTTCCTCTACATCCGCAAAACGCCCGTCATCACTGTGGCGGACATGATGTCCATCGGCCTGACGAAGGATCTGCAGGTCGGACGGTCCGAGTTTTATCTGGATCACGAGGCGCTTTGGAAAACATACAACGACGACCCGGCTGTGTGGAAGCTGTTTTGCGGCGTGCTGGAAGCCGATATGAATTCGCGCGACGCGCTCGGCGCCTTTCCCAAGAACAGGCCGCCGCTGCCTTCCGAGCGGGCGCACACCTATATCGTGTCGCCTGAACTCCGGCAGGTGCTTGGCAAGGCCATCGAAGGGCTCGTCCACTATCGCATCGCCGGCAGGGACAGCTGTGTGCGCATGCGTTCGGATGGCAAGTGCGAACTCTTCGTCCAGGATCCCTACGGTTTTGACATGGCTTACAGGTGGATGCTTGCTCAAATGGCAGACGTCCGTGACGCGGATGCTGTCGAAGTGCGCATGGACACGCGCACGCATCAGGTGTCGGTCGTCTGCACGGACGAGCTCAAGGTTGAAAATGTCTCCGTTTCCGGACCCAGGCAAGCCGATATCTTCTCCCTGATGCGGAAGCTGGAGGAAATGGGCATCGTGTCCGGCCTGAGCATTGACGAAGAGCGGGAAACGATGCGTTTTTCCTACGCCTCCCGCGCGGCCAAGGAATTGCTGACGACGGCAGGGAAAATGCTGGAGGTGCATGTTTATCACTGCCTGAAGGCATCCGGGGCGTTTGACGACGTAGTGATGGGCCTCTCCTTCCACTGGGGCGAGACGAGTGTGAAAAACGAGATAGACTGCATGCTCACCAAGGGCTTTTCCTGCGCTTTCGTGGAGTGCAAGGCGCGCGCCGCCATCGATGCGGATTTTTACTACAAGCTCCGGGTGCTCTGCGACCGTTTTGGCGTCAATGCCAAACCCATATTGCTCATCGACACGCGGGAAAAAAGCTATTATGACGTCGCCATCACCAACGATGAAAAACGCGAGCGCGGCCGGGAGATGGGCATCGAGACGGTTTGGACGCAGGATGAGATCGGCGACCCCGCCGGGGCCGTCGCAAAGATCCTGAAAGGCGCATACAGGCCCAGGCATTGGCCGAAAAAGTAAGGCCTTTCCCCCTCCCTGAGCAAATGCGTATCTGTTGTGGTACAATGAAGTTGAAACTCGGAAATGACAAAGACCGCGGCGCCCTTTGCCGCGCAGAAAGGATGGATACCATGTCCTATATCCCCCACCCTCTGGATACCGGCGACGTAAAGCTGCCGGAGGAACTGCTGGAGCTGACGGAAAAAATCGCGGAGAACGTACACGACATCTGGGCGCAAGGGCGCATTGCCGAGGGTTGGCGCTACGGTCCGGCCAAGGATGCTGTCGCCAAATGCACTCCTTTGCTCGTGCCCTACGGCGAGCTGCCGGAGAGCGAGAAGCAGTACGACCGCAACACCGCGCTGGAAACGCTGAAGCTCATCGTCAAGCTGGGCTACAGGATCGAGAAGGAGACGCGCGGATAAGCCTTGTATGCGTCTGCCGCGTGGCGGGAATACGTTTCTTTGATCGCATGAAGGGAGCAGTGGAAGATGCTGACCTACAAAACAATCGGGATGGGCGACCCGAAGGGGAAGCCGAGGGTGTATTTCACCTGTCATCCGGAGGATTTCAAGGGGACGTTTGAGACGTTGAGCGAGGACATATTGCGCTATGCAAACTGCGCGGTCTGGTACAACGACGCGCCGGAGGACGAAGGAGCCGTTGTGCCGGAACAGGATCTGACGCAAATGCAGCTGTTCGTCATGCCCGTGACCACGCGGCTGCTGTTTACGCCGAACGCGGCGCTGTCGCGGGACTTTCCCTTCGCGATCAAGAACACCATTCCCGTGCTGCC
>DVLH01000077.1 GCA_018715585.1 Candidatus Aphodomonas merdavium | reverse complement strand
CAGCCCCGCGCACCGTTAGCTTGCTGTTTTCGCTAAAAACGGTAGGATAGCCGTTGCAATACAGCTCGCTGGCGGACGCGTCAACGTTGTCAAAGACGATGGGGCATTGCAGCTCATTGCCCAGCTGGATGGCGTAGCATTGGCCGGGCGTGCTGGCGAGCGTAAGCTGCACGCCGCTTATCCCGGTAAAGCTTGTACCTTCGAGATCGGCCGTCAGCATGATGGTGGCTTCCGTCTCGCCGGAAGCAGCAATTTCCGCCAGCGCGCTGTCCAGCGCATCGGCGCTATCCACTTCCCACGTTCCTCCTGCCAGCGCAACGCCTGCGATAAAAACCCCTGCAAACAGCAGTAAGAATAACAACAGCCCTTTTTGCTTCATCAATCTTCACTTCCTTAGTAAAACAAAACACTTCTTTGCCTTCGCATGGCTTGTCGCATTTCAATACTTCTGTTTCCAATACGGGCACACCGCATTTCAAAACGGTAAACAGCTAATAATCCATAGAACATGATAACAATACTTCTCTTGAAATTCAACATAACATCGATATTTTGCACAAAAAAAATAGTACGTTTTTTAATAATCTTCGTCTGTTCTATCAAAATCCGTCCTCCAAAGCGTGCGCCAAAATGGATCTCCCCGCCTGTACGGCCGTTTTTGCGGCCATGCCAGGCGCACAGCAGGCGGTTAAACCGCCGTCAAGCCCGGCAAAGGTTGATAAATATGGTTGACGTTGTTTCCCCATTCGTTTATACTGTTAGCTTGGAAATTGGGGAGGACGCCATGCTGTTTTCAAGTTTGACCTTCCTTGCGTATTTTCTACCGGCCGTCGTGTTGCTGCATCTGCTCGCGCCTGCGCGCGCCCGAAACGCGCTGCTGCTCGCGGCGAGCGTTGTTTTTTATGCCTGGGGCGAAATTGGCTATCTGCCGCTGGTGCTCCTGTCGATGGGCGTCAATTGGCTGCTGGGCCGCGGCGCAGCCGGCGAACGTCAGGCCGTGCGCCGCTTTGCGCTGGCAGCAAGCTTGCTGTTCAACCTGGGGGCGCTTTTCTATTTTAAATACGCCGCCTTTTTCATGGACCTGGCCGGCCTTTCCGCCTATGCGCCGCAGCCGTCGCTGCCGCTGGGCATCAGCTTTTATACGTTTCAAACGCAGGCGTACGTGGTGGACGTTTACCGGCGCAAAGTGCCGCCGGAACGCAATTTTATCGATTACGCCACGTTCATCCTGCTCTTTCCGCAGCTCATTGCAGGGCCGATTGTCCTCTATGAGGATGTGCGCGAACGGCTCAAGGCCCGCAGCGTTTCTGCGGGCGCGCTGGAAGAGGGCATGTGCGCCTTTGTGACGGGGCTTGCGGCTAAAGTGCTGCTGGCCAATCCGCTCGGCGCGCTCTGGGAGCGCATGCGCGCGCTACCCGACGCCTCAATGGGCGCCGCTTGGTTGGGAATTGCCGCGTTTGGATTGCAAATCTACTTCGACTTTCACGGCTATTCGCTCATGGCCATCGGCATGGGGCGGATGTTTGGTTTCACATTTCCCCGTAACTTTCACCACCCCTACGCCGCCGCCTCCGTGCGCGCGTTCTGGCGCCGCTGGCATATGACGCTCGGGGCATGGTTCCGCGAATATGTGTACCTCCCGCTCGGCGGCAGCCGCGGCGGCACGGCAAAAACGGTGCGCAACCTGTTCATCGTCTGGCTGCTGACGGGCCTTTGGCACGGTGCGAGCGTGAACTTTGTGCTCTGGGGGCTGTGGTATTTTCTGCTCCTGGCGCTGGAACATTTTTTTACCGGCTCGTTCCTTGCACGCCACAAGGGATTGGGCCACGTTTATACGCTGCTGGCCGTGTTGTTGGGATGGGTGCTGTTTGCCACGGATACCCCCGCCGAAGCCGCAGCGTTCTTGCAGCGGATGTTCACGCCGCTTGGCGGCAGTGGGGCGCTATATGCGCTGCGCGAAAACGCGGTGCTGCTCTCGATAGCGGCGCTATGCTGCATCCCCGGCGTATGCACGTCTGCGCAGGCGAAGCTCTCTGCCTGCCCGCCCGTTCGCGCCGCGCTGTTCATTGGCGTCTTGCTGCTTTGCATTGCCGCGCTGGTGGCGGAGGATTACAACCCGTTCCTCTATTTCCGCTTTTAAGGGAGGGCCGTATGAGTCGAGCAATGCGATGCCTGCGCGCCGTGCGGCGCTGCCCGCTGTTTACAAGCGCAATGGCGCTGCTGCTTGCGCTTGCGGTGGCAGCCGCGCTGTTGCCCGCGCGAGATATATCGCAAATGGAAAACAGGGTGCTGCAAAAGCTGAGCGCGCCCACCGTCTCCTCCGTGCTTTCGGGCCGGTTTATGACGGCGGCGGAGACCGCCCTCTCCGACCAGTTCCCGCTGCGCGACCGCTTTGTACAGCTCAACCTGCTGCGTGACGTAGCGCTGCTGCGGCGCGAGTTCAACGGCATCCTCCGCTGCGGCGACAGGCTGCTCGCCGCCTGCGATGCGCTGGACGGGGAACAGGCGCTGCGCGCGGTTGAGGCGCTTGTCGAAATCCAACGGGCATGCGCCGTCCCGATGACGCTGCTGCTGGCGCCGCTCCCCTCGCGCCTGTATGCCGCCTCACTCCCTGCGCACTACGAAGCGGACGACCAGGCGGCGCTGACGGAAACGCTGCGCGCGGCCGCCGGGGAGTCCATCCTTTTCCTGGATTGCTATGCGGCGATGGCCGCGCAGCCGGATCCCGAGGCGCTTTACTACCGCACGGACCATCACTGGACGGCGGAAGGGGCGCGCTGCGCCTATGAGCGGCTTGCCGCAGCGTGGGGCTTTTCCCCCGCCCTGCCGGATAACCGCCTCTATGCCTCCGGCTTTTACGGCAGCTATTACGCCCGCGCGCCTTTCCCGTTCTTTGCTCCGGATACGCTTTGTTTTGACCGCTTTGATAACCTGGTGTACTGCATCGACGGCCAGGCGCAAAGCGGGCTATGGGACGAGGAAGCGCTTGCAGGAAGGGATAAATACGCTGCGCTGCTTTACGGCAATCACGGCCGTGCAACGCTGCTCAACCAGTCCGGGGCGGCAAGCGGCACGCTCCTTGTGCTCAAGGATTCCTATGCAAACGCGCTTTTGCCGGCGCTTGCGCAGCACTACGAGCGGCTGGAAATCGTCGATCCGCGCTATTACGCAGGCGATCTTCGCGCCTTGCTTGAGGAAACGGAGGCTGAAGAAATCCTATGCATCTTTGGTATGAACACCTTCTTGACCGACAGAAGCCTTTCGCTGCTAGCGGCAGGGCTGTAGCAGCCGCGCTGCTGGCGGCATTGCTGCTTTTCACCGTTCCCGGCGTCCTGGCCGAGGACGGCGAAGAGCCCTTCGCCGTCTCCTTTGCCGGCCCTGCAGGCTATCCCGCCCCGGACGTTCCCGAAAGCGCCGCTGTTGATGACAGTTATTTCCGCGGCGCGGTGCTCGTGGGCGATTCGATGGCGGAGTCGTTTGATATCTACGGCGTGGTGCCGGAGCTGACGGTCATCTCGGAAATCGGCGCGTCCGCGCGCACAGCGCATGATTACAGCATTTTTGAGGTGGATGGCCAGTCCTACAAGCTGCGCGACCTGCTCGCGCAGATGAACCCGCCCATCGTCTATCTCTGGCTGGGCAGCAACGGCGTGGACGCCAAGCCGTCGGCACAAGTGCTGGAGGACTATGAGCGCCTGCTTAACCAGCTGATCCCGGCACTGCCGGATACGCTGATCTACTGTATGGCCCTGCCGCCCGTGCATGCGCTGGCGTTGGAACAGTACCCCAACTATACCAATGCGCGGGTGAACGCCTTTAACGAAGGCCTGCGCGAGCTGTGCAAAAGCCACGGCGTCTATTTCCTGGACATCACCGGCCTGCTGCGCCATGAAAGCGGCGAATTGGATGTGGAATACGCCGCCGGAGACGGCATCCATCTCAAGCGCGCCGCCTACGACCTGCTGGCCAATTATCTCTACACGCATACCATCCCCGTGGAAAGGACGGAAGAACCATGAAAAAAACGCTGCTGCTTTTGCTGCTCCTCGCCTGCCTAGCGCTTTGCGCGTGCGAAAAAGACAAGCCCCTCCCCTCCTGCCAGAGCGTATCCGACGCGCTGTGCGCCTCGCAGTCCACGGCGGAACTGACGGCGCTCGATGAAAAGCAGATCGAAAAATACGTGCTGCTCTCTGCCAGCCAATACGCCGACGCCGCCGTCTCCATCGACACCACGCGCGTGACGGCGGAATGCGTGCTGGTGTTCACGGCACAAAACCAGGACGGCGTCGCCGCGCTGGAAAGCGCCCTGACCGCTTATCGCGACGATCTGCTCGCACAATACCGCGATTACCGGCCACAGGAAGTGCCCAAGCTGGAAAGTGCGCAGGTGCGCGTAAACGGGCTTCAGGTGGCGCTGGCCGTCCTCCCAGATGCGGACGCTGCGCAGCAAGCGCTGGACGAATGCTGGAAATAATAAAAGGAGGCTGCAAGCCATGAAAGAAAAAGCGCTTTTGCTTGATTGCGGCGGCGTGATGGTCTATCCCCGCACAGGCGATTGGGCCATCTCCCCGGAAATGCTGCGCGTGCTTGGCGACGATTTTTTGCATACAAAGCTCGAGCGCTTCCGGGAAGCCAAGCGTACTTGCGCCGAGCTGATTCCCGACGGCCATCGCCTGGAAGATGAGACGGCCGAGGCTGCCATGCTCGAATGCTTCTACCGCCGTGCGCTTTCGCAAATGGGCGAAACGCTCACGGACGCACAGTATGCTTTTCTCGTACAATGCCAGCTGCGCCATGACC
>DVLH01000076.1 GCA_018715585.1 Candidatus Aphodomonas merdavium | reverse complement strand
CCATCCCCGGCTTATTCAAAAGCATCCCGCCGCTCACTCAGGCGCCCATTTCAAAATTTACTCATTTTTTCCTGCGCAACCACAGCGCCGGAGTTTCCTGCTTGCCCGCCTGCACTGCAGGGCAGCGGGCATTTTCCCTCCGTTTGCACGTTGGCAAAGCCGCTTCGCTTCCACAAGCAAAGCGGCTTCCAACGCGCCAGACGCTAAAATTGCGTGAAAGTCACGTCAGCAACGATAATCTCCGGCGGATTATGCAAGCGCGGAATCCGAATGCCAAGGCGCTCCGTATTTCCCAACCCGCGCGAGACGATCATAGAGACGCCGTCCTCCTGATAAAGACCGGAGGTATAGCGCGGAAAAAGGCCTTCCCCATGCGCATACAGCGGAATATCCAACAGCGGGATGCGCGCCTGGCCGCCATGGGCATGGCCGCTAAAGACGAGCGACACGCCCCGCTGCGCAAAATCGGACGGGTCCGTCGGATAATGGCACAACAGGATATCGATTGGCCCTTTGCCGTCCAGCTGCGGCAATTCGGACACCCGCATAATGCCGCCTATACGCACGGGAAGCCCCCCGCAGTGGATGGTTTCCACATTGCCGGCAAGCACCGTCACGCCCACCTGGGTAAGGCGTGTGAGCAATTCCGTTAAATCACGGCGGGCAGCCTCGTGGTTGCCGATAGAAAAAGCCGTGGGCGCAATCTGGGCAAGCTGGCGAAACAACGTCACGCAGCCTTCCACATTCTGCGCGTCTTTATCGATCATATCGCCCGTGGCGACGATCAAATCGGGCTTTTTCTCCGCCACCAACGCAAGCAGCTCGCTGTTGTTGTCGCCGTAGTGTTTGCTGTGCAGGTCGGAAAGCTGCACAACGCGCAGCTCTCCCGCAACGCCGCTTTGCGAGGGGACGGCAACGGAAATCAGCGTTGATTCCAAGAACTCGCTGCGGATAACTCCCGTCACCACATAAACCGCCAGCAGCACAACGAGCGCCAGCAGCGTCCACAACCGCCTTGCACGCCGCTTTTTATTCTTCTCCTTCATCCTTACCTCCCAAACCGTCTTGCCGCTTTCCTGCCTCTAACCGCTGGAGCATGCGGCGCACATGTTCGCGCGCCGCCGAGCCGGACGCCACAACCTCGCTGTAAGGCGTTGGCAAATCGCCCATTAGGGAAAGGAATTGGCTCACCTTCAGTCCCAGCGCTTCCTGCATGTCGCGGTCGCTGCCGCGCGGGCTAACCAGATAATAGCACAGCAGCGAATCGCGCTGTCCAATGCGGTGCGCCCTGTCCTCCGCCTGGCTGTGGACGGCCGGAGACCAATCCAGCTCGCCAAAGACGACACAGCTGGCGCGCTGTAGGTTCAGTCCGGCCGCCGCGCGCAGTGAAATACAGCAAGTGTCCGTTTCTCCCTGCATAAACGCGCGCTGTGCCGCGTCTTTCTCCTCCTGCGTCTGCCTTCCCGTAATAAACACGGGGTGAAAGGCAGCCAGCTCCGTGCGGTAGACGTCCATCACCGCATGATGGTGCGCAAAGAGCAATACCTTTTCGCCCCCCTCCAGCAGCGCACGCACAAACGCACACACGTACGCCGCCTTGGCCAGCCCGGTCGCCTGCCGCTCCTGTTGGCTCACCTGATCTTCCAACAAGGCGCGCATCTGCGGCGTGAGGCTTTCCCCATCGCGCAGCAGGCGCAGCTTGGTGAGTACCTCGCGCGTAAGGCGTTCATAAAGCGCGCCGTCCGCATCGATCTCCTGTACAAGCCGGCGCTTTGGCGGCAATTCAGGCAGCACATCCGCTTTCGTCCGCCGGAGCATCAGCCCCTCGCGCCGCAAATACGCTCCCAGCAGCTCGGGATTCGCCACCACGCCCCGCCCGTAGCCGTCGCACCATTCCCGCGTAAAGCTTTCCCAACTGCCTAAGAATTGAAAATCCAAAATGTTCACAACATTCCAGATCTCCCCGCCGCGGTTATAAATCGGCGTGCCCGAAAGGCCGACGACGCGCTCGCATGCGCTTGCCAGCAGGCTCGCGGCGCTGTATTTTTCCGTTCCCGCACGGCGCAGCTCCTGAATTTCATCGAAGATGACCGCCCGGAAGCTGTATTTGCCGAGCGCCTGCTTCCACCCGCGCAGCAAAAGGTAATGGCACAAATAGACGTCTGCCTGCGGCAGTTCATAGGGCGTTAAACCGCGCAGCACATGTACGCGCACGCCGCCGGGCAGGCGCAAAAACTGTGAAAGCTCCCGCTGCCAGTTGCGCACCAAATGCGGAGGAACCACAAGAAACGCCGGAAACGCATGCGTGCTGGCCAGCAGCGCAATGGCCTGCACCGTCTTTCCAAGGCCCATCTCATCGGCGAGCAGCGCCCGCTCGTTGCGCAGCAAATAGCCCAATCCCTGCTTTTGAAAAGGCATCAGCGCGCCGTGAAACGTCGCCTGCGGCGGTTCGGCCGTCTCGGGCAGGCGCTGGGCCAACGCGCGGCGTGCGGCCCATTCGCGCGCGCTTTGCATCGCATCCCGCCAGCGCGGAAGGTCGCGTTCCGCCACAGCAAGCGGATAGCGCAGCATCAGCCAATTTAAATCGCCTGCCGTGCGCCTGTTCAGCGGAAAACGCGCTTCGCCGCGCACGCGGCTGACGCTCTGTGGAAAAAGGCGTGCAATCAGCTCCGTCACGCACGGTTCCGCGCGGACGGTCCAGCACTTTGCGCGCCGGTTATAGCTGAGCGTGCCGTAGATATGATCGCCGTCCGGCGCGTCGAGCAGATAAGCGGGGGTGAGCGGCGCAGGGGATGGGCTGGCGGCCTGCGGGGGCTGTGCGGCCGTTATTGCAGGCTGCTGTTGCGGCTCTTCGTCGCTGCCACCGGTTAGCCACCCTACTGTCTCTTCCCCGTCCCACTCGCCGCCGTATTCGTTTTCCCAGCCTTCCGTCACAGCGCTACCCCCCAGAGGCTGCTTAGGCCGATCGTTCTTAGCGGTTTTCCGCAAAGCGTGGCGGGCAGCGGAGGCACGCGCTCCGCCACCAGCACAAGCGCCTCAACGCTCCCGCTTTTAGCATAAGCGGAAAGCTGGCGCAGCAACGGCACCGGCGAAGGACGTCCCCGCTTGACCTCCACGGCTACTCCGCCGCAAAGGAAGTCCACCCGCCTGCCAGGCGCAACGGGCGCTTCGTGCCGGCAGGAGATCCCCGTCTCCTGCAGCGCTTGCGCAACAAGCGCATGCAGGCTGTATTCGTCGCAAACGTGGGGCGTGCGCAGCGCAGAAAGCGCCAAGAGCACCCGCGAGAGCTCGTCCATTTTCTTCCTCCAGCGCATTTTTCGCAAATTAGTATAGCACAACCGCGCCAAAATGGGAAATCGCAACCGTGTCCGGCATATGCCTGCTTTCAAAATACGGCGCAATGTGGTATACTGAGTCGGTTTGTTTTTCGGACGGATCGCGCCTGAGCGTCGCGCAAGGAGGGACATGAAACAGAGGCGAAAGTTTGCCGGCCTACCGCCGGTCGTATGGGGATTGTTCATTGCGCTAACTGTTTTCCCGGCGTTTGCCGAGGAAACGGCCGGCGTAGAAAGCGCGCTCTACGCGTTGCAGCAGGAAACGATCCGCGAGGCTGTCTTTCACTCGCAGCAGCAGGAAACGGTTGAGAGCATCCTTTATCAAAACATGCGCAGCGATATCTATGTCGCCCCATGGGGCGACGACGCAAACGACGCCACAGAAGAAAACCCGCTACGCACGCTGGGGGCAGCCATCGAGGCGGCACGCGCTTATGGCATGGCCGGCGGAACCATCTGGCTGCGCGGCGGCCGCTACGAGCTTTACGGCACGGTAAAAATCGACGGTGATTTTCCGCAGGGCGTTTCCATCCGCGCCTATCCGGACGAGGAACCCGTTATCGTCGGCAGCGACCGGATTTCCGGCTGGCGCGAAACCGTGCTGTGCGGCGTAGACGTTTGGGAAGCCGACGTAGCTTACAGCGAACTTAACGCACTCTACAGCGATTCCGGGGCGCTTCAAAACGCGCGCTATCCCAAGGAGGGCATGCTTTACGTTGCCGCGGCCAGCGAGCTGGACGGCGGCTTTAGCAGCGCCGATGCTCTCACGAACTATTCCGCCTTTTATCTGGATGCCGCTTCCCTCCCTTTTAACCCAACAGGGTGCCGGGTGCGGATGCTGCATTGGTGGAAGGACGAATGCACCACCGTCGCCGCCTACGACGCGTCGCTGGGACGCGTGCAGCTGACGCGCCGCACGTCCGCCACCGTCGCCCCCGGCGATTTGGTCTATTTTGAAAACGTGCTTGCCGTGCCCCTCCAAGAGGGCGAGTGGGCGTTTGACGCGCCGGCGGGAAAGCTCTACTACCGCCCCCGTGCGGGGGAAACAATCGAAAACACGTCCCTCTACGCAGGCGTTATGACCAGGCTGATGGAAGTATCCAACGTCAACGGCCTCTCCTTTGAAGGGATTACGTTTGCGCAGACAGGCTGGAACTACACGCGCGCCAACAGCGCGCCGGATTTTCCACAGGCCGCCTATGAGGCGGAGAGCATGCTTGTCTTTTCCGCATGCGAGGGCATTTCCTTCTTTAATTGCACTTTTCGCGATACCGGCGGCGGCTGCATTCGCTTTGGCAACCTTGTCAAAAGCGCCATCGTCTCCGGCTGTGATTTCTTCAACATTGGCGCCCAGGCGGTCTTTATCGAAGGGCAAAACGTGCGCGACGATGCGCTGGCGAACCTGGAATATACCATTACCAACAACCTGATCGACGGATATGGCCGCGTGTTTCTTAACGCGCCGGCCGTTCTCGTCATTCACGCACGCCATGGCGAAATCAGCCACAACACCATCCGCAATGGCTATTACACCGCGCTTTCCATCGGATGGGTCTGGGGCGACGGCTATAACGCCACGGACGATTGGAACATCTCCTATAACCTCATTGAAAACATCGGCCAGGGGATGCTCTCGGACCTGGGCGGCATCTACCTGCTAGGCGTACAGAACAATACCGTCATCGAGCGCAATGTCATCCACGATGTACAGCACGCATCCAACGGCTATGGCGGGCGCGGCATTTTCCTGGACGAAGGCGCCAGCGGCATCACCATCAGCCAAAACCTCTGCTATGACTGTTCCTCGCAAGGCTATTTCCAGCACCATGCCGGAACGAACACGCTGGTTGAAAACGTATTTGCTTATTGTGCCGAAGGCCAGATCGGCCTAAGCGACAATGACGACGAAGGCGAGGTAACCATGGCGCGCAACGTGCTCGTCGGCGAGGAGCCGTATATCGTCGTCGTTGGCAGCGCGAAGGAAGGCGTACAGGGCGATTACCGCACCTCACAATACACCCGCAGCAAAGTGAAACAAACGGATACGCTCTATTATGCCGCCTCCGACGGCAATGCCCCGTTCCTGGATCCCGCCTCCGGGAATTATTCCCTCGTTGTCGATTCGCAGATGCAGTCCGCCGGCTTTACTGGCTTTGCGCTGGAAGCGGGCTGTACGCGCCTCACCGTCGCGCAGGACGCCACGGTGGACGCCGCCACGCCGCTTCCGCAGACCGCTGCGCCACAGCCCACGGCCGCGCCACAGCCCACGGCCGCGCCGCTTCCCACGCAAGCGCCGTCTGAATCGCCGTCCACACCGCTTCCCACGCAAACCGCTGCACCACAGCCCACGGCCACGCCGGAAACAGTCTGGGAAGTCGATTCGTGGACGGTATAGCAACCGCCGTGAAGCGTTTTCCGCTTGCGATTGGGCCCGTTTTGCTTGTGCAAATGCGCGTTTCCTCTACGCGCCTTCCGGCCCCTGTCCATTTCCCTTTTCCTAGGCAGCCCTTTGGACGCAAAAACCCCCGGCCATAGCCGGGGGTTTTATGTCGTTTATTCCTCTTCGTCGTCCTCGTCGTCCTCGCTAAAGCGGGTCTGCACGATCTCAATCAGCTTTTCCACCAAGCTGTCGTCCTCGACGGGGACAAACTCCTCGATTTCCTCGCCGTTTTCGTCGGTAGAGGTCTCGATCTTCATCAGATAGATATCCTCTCCCTCGCACTCTTCGCATTCGCAGCCTTCTTCATGTTCCCCGGCGCATTCTTCGCACGCGCATTCGCACGCTTCTTCATCCGCATCGGCCAGCACGGCAAACTCCTCGCCGTTGTAGAAGAAAGTATCCAACACTTCCAGCGTAATACTGTTGCCTTCTTCGTCGGTAAACCCAACCAGGTCGCGATCGTCTTCGTTCATGGTAATCCTCCGCTTTGCGTTATTTAGCTCAATTCGTCGGCATTATATCAACACCCGGCGCAAAAAGCAAGCATTTTGCAGGTTTTCCTAAAATGGCGTAGAATATGAGGGTATACGCTGCTTTACAAGAGGGGTTCGTTCGTGCGGTTGATTGCAAACGCAAAAGTGAACTGGGCGTTAAGCGTGCTGGGGAAGCGCGAGGACGGCTACCACGAGCTGGACATGGTCATGCAATCGGTAACGCTTTGCGATACGTTGTCCATCCAGCCGGCGGATTCGCTTCTTTTGCGCGTGCGCGGCGCGCCCGTTCCTGCAAGCGAAAAAAACCTCGTTTTAAGAGCGGCAAAAGCGCTGCAAACGTTTTGCGGCGTTTCTTATGGCGCAGAGTTTCTGCTGAAAAAGCGCATCCCGATCGGCGGCGGGCTCGGCGGCGGCAGCGCCGACGCGGCGGCAACGCTGCTGGGATTGAACATGCTTTGGGACCTGCGGCTAAACGAAAAAGAACTCATGCAGCTCGCTCTTTCCTGCGGCGCAGATGTTCCGTTTTGCCTCCATGGCGGCGCTGCCCGCGTCGGGGGCATCGGAGAAAAGCTGCAACCGTTTTCCAGCGCGCACACGCACCCGCTTGTGATCGTCCAGCCCTGCCGCGGCCTGTCCACGCCCTCCGTGTTTTCTGCCTTTGATGCGCTGCAGCATCCGCCGTCCAATCCGGATTGCGGGCAGGTTATGCGTGCGCTGGCGCACGGCGACGCAAAGGCGCTCGCCACGTCCATGGGGAACGTGCTGGAGGCAGCCGCCGTGCCGGCACGGCCGGAAATTTCCGCTTGCGCACAGGCGCTGGAACATTTTGGAGCGCTCAGCGCGCAAATGACGGGCAGCGGCAGCGCCGTAATCGCGCTGTTTGCGGATGCGGCGGCGGCTGAAAGCGCCCGTACCCGCTGCGCCCGTATTTGGCCGCACGCCTTTACCGCCTTTACCACGACGGCAGGCGTATTGCTCTGCGAGGCGTAGCCCTGGCAATTGTGTTCCTATTTGATCCTTTTATACCGCAACCGGCCGTTGCCTGGCCGGTTGTTTTTTTAGCGCCCATGCCAGCTGCGCGCGCAGGAAGAGCATTTGCCGCCTGTTCCCACGCGCAGGCGCCCGCCGCCTGCGCGTGGAAAACCCGAAAGCCGGCGCAATCGCCCGGCTGCTTGCAAGCGCACCGGTCTTTGGCCTGTGCAAGCGGTCCGGCCTGCTGCAAAGCGCGAAAAGCAATCCCGAACGGCCCTTGGCTTTAGCAACCGTTTTCCCGTTGGCTTGCGGCTATGGCAATGCCGTTGGGGCAAAACGCCGCCCGCTTTTTGCACAGCAAACACCAAAAGCGCCGGCATCCTGGCGCTTTTTTCCTGTCGAAAGGTTCTTTTTTCCGAAGTTTGGAAGGCCGCAGCCTTTAAAGCAAAACAAAAACCCGGCGGCACAAACGTATTTTGCCACAGGCCGATTTTCCGGCAAACGAAAAGCGCCGGCATCCCGGCGCTTTTTCTTCAGCAAGATCGCTTGCGGTGTGCTGCAAGACAATACACCCCGGCAAAGCAACAAAAAAAGCGGGTGATGGGAATCGAACCCACGTAGCCAGCTTGGAAGGCTGGCACTCTGCCATTGAGCTACACCCGCAAACGGCCCCACCATTTGGCGCATGGCCAGAAAACTGATAAAAATTGAAGGGGCGCTGACCCCTTCAATATTTATGGAGCGGTAGACGGGATTCGGACCCGCGACATCCACCTTGGCAAGGTGGCACTCTACCACTGAGCTACTACCGCACTCCAAATGAAGCCGCACAGTGCGGACGGAGAGACTTGAACTCTCACGCCGTTAGGCACTGGAACCTAAATCCAGCGCGTCTGCCATTCCGCCACGCCCGCGCGCTGTCAACGTTGGGTATTATAACCGACTTTCCTCTTGCTGTCAAGCCATTTCTTTCGCCAAAAAACCCGCATGTCACATGATAAATTCCTTTTCGTATTTGCGTCCCAGCACATAATAGCTCACCGTCAGCGTATGCCTCGTCTCCGCGTCCGCCAGCGTGAGCACCGTCACCGCATATTCGCCAAGGCTCATCCGCTCAAGCGTCGGCGCATCCCCCTGCGGCGCCAGCTGCAGGATATCCGCCGCGTTGGGTTCGACCTCGACGCGCATCCATTCCATCGGGAAAAGCCCCACGTTTTTCATCCGCACGTTCAGTGTGATGAACGCATAGTTCTCCGGCGCCTCAAACTCCGTCTCGCGGAATTGCTCGCCATAGAAGGCGTCCAGGGAAAGCTGTTCCCGGACGGCACTAAAGCTGTCCAGCATCTCGTTTGCCGGGGTTTTGACGGTCCCCACGCTCTCCAGCTGCACCTGCGCGCCATAAAAACAATAGCCGAAAAAGGCGCCGACCAGCACCGTCACCGCAACGATCACACACGTTAAAAAGCGCATACCATGCCTCCGCCCCGTAAAATCCGCTTTATTGTATCAAACGCAGCCATCCCTGTCCAGGCCGTGGCGCAAATCTTCCCGCCTGTCCACATCGAACAGCTCGCACGCGCTATCGGCCTGCACCAACCGTACGGAAACGCCGCTTGCATTAAGCGCATCGCGCCCCGTCTCAAACGGCTTGAGCGCCGCCAAGAACGGGAAAAGGCTCTTGGGGAAAACGACAGGGTTTCCCCGCCGTCCCGCAAACCCAAGCACTACCGGCCCTCCTTCGCGCCGGAACGCATCCACCAGCCGTGCAACGCTTTGCGCCGTCAGCCATGGCTGGTCGCACACGCTGAACAGGCAGCCGTCCAGGCCATCGGGCATTGCCGCAAGCCCCAGGCGGATTGTCACGGCCGGATCGTCCTGCGTATCCGGGTTTGCAACGGGCGCAAACCCTTCCCGCGCCGCCAACTCCGCCACCTGCGGATACACCGTCACCAGCGTGCGGGCCGCAAATAGCCCCTCGGGCATCGCGCGCATCGCCCGCACCACCATCGGCACGCCATCCACGCATTCCAACAGCTTGTTGCCGCCAAATCGCTTGCCGTAGCCGGAGGCCATCAGCACGCAGCCCACGCGCGCTTTATTCATGCGCGCGCCCTGCCTTGTCATACGGCGTGCCTTCAAGCGGCAGCCGGTCGCGGAAAACGCCGTCGCGCAGGTAATAGGCGAGCTGCACCGCGGGCGCCGTGGGGATGGCGGCGATTTCGCCCACCCCCTTCGCTCCGAACGCAAGCTGCGACGCGCCGCGCCGGACGAACGCCGTCTCAATCGCCGGTTCCTGCCCGGCGCGCAAAAGGCCGATTGTCCCCAGCTTGACTGCCGGCCGTCCTCCCATCACCGGGAAACGCTCCGTCAGCGCGTAGCCCAAGCTCATCACCACGCCGCCCTCTACCTGGCCTTCCAGCGAGAGCGGATTGATGGGCTGTCCAACGTCATGGGCAGCAAAGACCGATTCCACAAGCCCATCCTCCCCCAACGCCACTGCATGCGTCGCATAGCTGTAGGCGATATGGCTGACGGGCGCAGGGCTGGCGCTGCCCATCGGCTCGGTCACGCCCGTATATTCGCCCAGGAATGTTTGGCCCTCCAGCGCTTGCAGGCTTGTACCTGCCAGCGCATGGCGCAGCTGCAGCGCGGCGCGGCGCGCCGCCTCGCCCGTAAAGAGCGTCTGGCGCGATGCCGTCGTGTTGCCCGCATCGGGCGCGGCAGACGTATCCGGCGGGCAATAGCGCAGCTGCGCGGGCGCAATGGCAGCTGCCTGCGCCACGATCTGCTCGAGCACCGTTCCCAACCCTTGGCCGATGCACGCGGCGCTGGAGTGGATTTCGACCACGCCCCCGCGCACGCAAAGCCGCACGCGCCCCGTGTCCTTGACGCCCACGCCAAGGCCGCTGTTTTTCAGCGCGCACGCGATGCCGCAGCCGGGATGCGCATCATAAAACGGTTTGACGGCTTCAAGCGTTTCGAGAATCGCCGTCGTCTCATCGGCAATCTGGCCGTTGGGCATCACATCCCCCGGCGCCAGCGCGTTGCGGCGGCGGATCTCCCAGGGGGAGATACCTACCGCCTCGGCCAGCAGGTTCAGGTTGCACTCGCAGGCAAAGCAGCTCTGCGTCACGCCGAAGCCGCGAAACGCGCCGCCCGGCGGGTTGTTTGTATAATACGCCCGGCCGACGATGTCCACGTTTTTGCAGCGATACGGCCCCGCCGCATGCGTGCACGCGCGCTGGAGCACCGGAGCGCCCAACGACGCATACGCCCCCGTATCCGTCAAAAGGCGCGCGCGAAAAGCCGTCAAATGCCCCTGTGCATCGCAGGCCGTCGTCACCGTGATGCGCATCCCGTGCCGCTTGGGATGGATGAGCAGGCTTTCATCGCGCGTCAAGCGCACCTTGACGGGCATCCCCGTGCGATGCGCCAGCAGCGCCGCATGGTGCTGCACGCTCATATCCTCCTTGCCGCCGAAACCGCCACCCACCAGCTTGGCCACCACGCGCACCTTCTCACGCGGCAGCCCCAGCGCTTCGGCACACTCCCGCTGCGTTTGATAAATGCCCTGATCGCCGCAATAGATAAGCACGCCGTCCCCCTGCGGTAGCGCCACGGCGCATTCCGGCTCCAGGAAGGCGTGTTCCGAGCGCGGCGTATCATAGGTGCGGGTGACAACATGGGCGGCGGAGGCGATGGCCGTGTCCACATCGCCGCGGCAGAGGCGCTGCTCGCACAGCAAATTGTCCCGCTCGCCCATCTCCGCATGGACGGCGGGCGCTCCCTTGCGCATCGCTTCCTCACAGGAGAGCACGGGCGTGAGCGGTTCATATGCCACGCGAATGCGGCGTTTGGCCTCCTCCAGCGCCTCCTGCGTCCGTGCGGCCACGAGCGCTACCGCATCGCCCAGGAAATGCGTTACCTCCCCCGGCCCGATGAGCACATCATAGTCTTTTTTCAGATGCCCGATTTTCCGCTCGCCCGGAAGGTCCTCCGCCGTCATCACGCAGACGACGCCGGGCACCTCAAGCGCCTCGCTTGTATCGATGCTCAGCACGCGGGCCCGCGGATAGGCGCTGCGCAGCGCGGAGCCCAGCAGCATCCCCGGCAGGGCGATATCGTCGGTATACTCGCCGCTGCCGAGCGCTTTTTCCGCCGCATCCAGGCGCGAAAGGCGCGCGCCCACGCCATGGTGCAGCGGCGTTTGCAGCGCCATCCAATCCTTGAACCGCTCGGCGTCCTCTTCCCGCGCTTCCGCTTCCCCGCGCAGCCTGCGCGCCGCCAGCAGCACGGCATCGATAATCTTGCGATAGCCCGTGCAGCGGCATAGATTGCCGCGCAGCGCAGCGCGCACCTGCTCCCGCGTGGGGGACGGGTTTTTATCCAACAGCGCTTTGGCCGCCATCACCATGCCCGGCGTGCAAAAGCCGCACTGGACGGCCCCTGCGTCCGCAAACGCGCCGGCGTATACGGCGCGCTCCCGCGCGGAAAGCCCTTCGCACGTCAGGATTTGTTTTCCCTGCGCGCGGGCGCAGGAAATGATGCACGCGCGCGTCGCCCGGCCGTCAACGAGGATGGTGCACGTGCCGCACGCTCCCTGCGAGCAGCCGTCTTTTACGCTCGTCAGATGCAGCGTATCGCGCAAAAAGCGCAAAAGCGGCTCGTCCCTTTCCGCTTGGACGGTGCGGCCGTTGACGGTAAAAGAATACATGGCAGCCACCTCGCAGATAAAATCGGCGGGCGCCTGCGGCGCGCCCGGCACTTGCAATATTCGTCGCCCCGGCGTCAAATCCTGCCTGCCCCCGGAGGCAGGCACGGCATCCGGCGGCAACCAGCCTCAAACAAAAAAAGCGCGTCCCGCGCCGGATGGCAACCGCCCGGCGCGGGACGCACTTGTATGCAACGTTCAGGCTTAGAGGCATTCCGCCGTCAGCGCGATTTCCACCGCATACCCTTGCGGCAGGCCGCACTGCACGCACACGCGCGCCGGGGCGCAGCCGGGCGTCAGCCACGCGTCCCATACGGCGTTAAACGCTTCCTTCTGCGAAAGGTCGCTTACATATACCGTGGCAAAGATGAGATGATTCTTGCTGCTGCCATACATGGACAGCAGCTCTTCGTAGCGCGCGAGCAGGCGCTCGGCCTGCTGCTTCATGGGCGCGCCGGGGCAATC
>DVLH01000075.1 GCA_018715585.1 Candidatus Aphodomonas merdavium | reverse complement strand
TGGCAGGTGGTGCCGCAGTTGGAGCAGGTGGCCATGCGGCCGCAGCACCCGCCGGTGGCCTGCGCGCCGGGGCAGGCAGCGCTCTGGCCGTTGAACACCGTGGTGGCCCCCGCCGCCTCGCCGCCGACGTTTTCAAACGCGCAACTGGACTGCGGGAAAAGCGGCAGCGAGAAAAATTCGTTTTACACGGGATGCTATCCCTGTATTTCCCCCGCCGGTACGCGGGGGTAAATCGTCATTTGCAGGAAGTCCAAGGAGTTTTGCCAGCGGGTACTTCGCTTTGTTTTCTGATAGTCTATCCGTTCGATCACGGATTTCAGCAGGGCATTCTTTTCAGCGGCGGTTTCGGCCAGCGGATACGCATCCAGCACGGCTTTGACACGCGGAAGCGCTTGGCGGATGCATGCTTCCATATCCAATTCCGGCGGCTTCTGCGCGGCGGCGAGCTTTTCATCCAGCGCGGACAATCGTTCGGTCAACTCCCGCTGGCGGGCAAGAAAGATCTCTGTTGTGTAGACGCCCTGCTCCAGCAGATCATAGAGGCGAGAAAGCTGCGTCTGAAGCGTTTGCTTCTGGCGCTGGAGCTGTTCGGCAACAGCGTCGGCGGCGTTTTTCGCAGGCGCAGAAGGAGCGTTTTCGTCTGAATACGTAACAAGCCAGTTTTGAAGGTGTTCGAGAACGGCGCGCTCAAACACGTCCTCCAGGATGCCGATGGTTTTGCAGCGGCGCGTGGGGCAGAAGATCCAGCATCCACGCGGCGAGGGCTTGCGTTGCAATGTATGGCCACACTCATGGCAAACGACCAGACCGGCGAGGGGGTTGGACAGCGCCAGCGTTTCCGGCGTCTTGGGCACGTAGCGACCGGCATGCCGTTCCTGCGCGGCGTCGTAGATCTCCTGCGTGAGGATCGGCGCGTGCAGGCCGCGCACGATGATAGGTTCATCGCTCTTGGGCCGGGATTTTATTCGTTGCCCGTTCTGGAGCGAGACGACCGTAGTGCGCTGATTCCATCTCACCATGCCGATGTAGGCGGGGTTTGTTATGATGTTCAGTATGCAGCTTGGGTCGAATCGGTTCCCCATATCCGTGCGCAGGCCCATGTCATTGAGGCGCGTAGCGATGGCACCGCAGCCGACGGGACGTCCATCCATGCCATTTACATACCAGTCGTATATCATGCGCACGATCTCGGCCTTTTCCGGCACGATCTCCAGCGTCCACCCCTTGTCGCCCTGTATCTTCACGCGCCGGTAGCCATAAGGCGGGCGAGTGCCCATGTAGCGCCCATCCAGCACCGAGCGCATGCGCCCGGCCTGGAGGCGCTTGCGGATCTGCGCATATTCACGCCTCGAAAAGAACATCTTCATCTCGAAGAACTCGCTGTCACTTTCGTTCCGCGGGTCATACGTTTTTCCGGGCGTGATGATAATGGCGTTGGAGTATAGAAACGTCTGCGAGATGATGCCCTGATCGATGCTGTCGCCACGGGCGAGACGGTCTACATCCATGCACAAAACGCCAGCCCACATGCCGGCCTCAATATCGGCCAACATCCGTTGCATCTGCGGGCGGGCAGCGATGCTTTCGCCGGTGGCGATCTCATCATAGACCTCCCCGAGCGGCAGATGCATGCGGATGGCCAACTCGGTGAGCGTGCGGCGATGCCGCGACAGCGTTTCGCCTTCGCCGCGCGCCTCGGCCTCCAGATCGGCGCGGGACTTGCGGAGATACATGCAATAGAGCTTGGACATAGGGCCTCCTGGTTTCTCGGTTTCCCGCCGCGGCGGAAGCAAGTGATTGATAGATTCTATGCAGTCGCTGGGGACGAAATGGGAACGGCAATGCCCGAGGAGCGTTCGCCGTTCCGCAGGCGCGGCTATGATTCGCCTTCGGGCAACTTCATTTGCCGGCGTGCCGACAAATGCTTATAGTTTCCCGGCGTGGAAACTTTTCGACCCGTCTGGCGTTCAAGATTCTCGCGCGCGTCTCCCGCGATCTTTCCGCCGCGCCGCGCGGCATCCGTGTTTTCCACCATGCCCTGCGCATCGTCATTGCGGGCGATCTCTGTTGTGGCAGCCTCGCTCAGCTCGGTGAACAGCAGCTCCAGCGTGGTCATGTGGTCGCGCAGATTTTCTGATTTCAACCCTTTAAGGCGCTTGTATTCCGACGGCGTCATGCCGAAGGCCGCTTTGCTGATCTCGGCGGTCAGGATGGCGTAATCGCTGCTTTCGTCGATGCCGCGGTTTTTCCATTCGTTGGTAAGCTCAGCGCGCGTAGCGATGCCGCGCGCACGCAGGGCTATCCAATCATCGGGATAACCTTTTTTGCGGTAAAGTTCTTGAGCGCGGGTGGCCGCGATCTCCGGGTCGGATATTTCCCGGATGCGCTCCGCGCCGACGGCGGCGAGCCAGCGCTTGAACGGCTCCGCCTTCGGTGAAGGGATCGACTGGATGATGCGCAAAAGCTGCTCGGTATCGGCGCAGTCGGTCAGACGCATCTTGCCATCGGCTGCGGGCAATTTGAACTGGTGACAATTCGTCACCGTTTCATTTCCCTCTTCTCTTAAGCGCTGTTTTAATTTATTCCAGTATTTTCTTCCATCGGCACTATCCGTCAAAGCAGTGACAACATCTACGACGGAGAAATACCACTTTTCATCCTGCCATATCCGGCGGATCTCTTTTTGCTCAAACAGGGCGATCTCGCTCATGTTAGGTCATCCTCCTGATTGATAGATGTGTGTCGGTCGTAGCTGCATATATTGGGTGGGGCAAAAATACTGCAAGCCGTGTACAAAAGGACTCATTGAAAAGCAACCTAATTGATGTTAAAATGTAGTTGCGCGCAATACT
>DVLH01000074.1 GCA_018715585.1 Candidatus Aphodomonas merdavium | reverse complement strand
CGCCCTTTTTGCAGCTACAATTATAAACAGCTGTAAAAAAACATTCAATTGTCAATAAACTCAAGCCTGTATCTTGCTGAACAAAGCGGCACAACCCGTAAAGAAAATGAAAGGGAAAAAGCATGAAAACGGATCGCAGAACAAAGTACACCAAGATGGTGATACGGGAGGCCCTTCTGAGCCTGCTGCACAACAGGCCGATTGAAAAAATCACCGTGAGTGATCTGTGCGCCCGCGCTGAAATCAGCCGTCCAACCTTCTATCTGCACTATGCGGATCTCTACGCGCTGCTGGACGAAATCGGCGAGGATATGATCACCAGCGCAAAGCTGGAGGAAATGATGCGCCTTCCTTTTGAGGACCAGGATGCGATTTACCATGCGATTGTAAACCTGTTGACCGTCGTGGAAGAAAACCTAGACCTTTACCGCGCCTGCGTGCTGGAGCGCAGCGCCAACAGCCGCCTGCCGGCCAAAATTGCGGAAGCGCTGGAAAAGACGGTAACCGGCAAATGGGAACGGGACGGTGATTTGGACGAAAAACTGGACCGGCGCTACATCACCGAGTATATTCAGGCGAGTTTTAACGCCATCGTTTCCTGTTGGGCGTATAAAAAAGAAAACCGCGAATCGCTTGGCGATTTGGCCAAACTGATCGAGCGGTTTCTCGTCTACGGGCTTTGCGGGTTTGTCAAGAATTGCTCCCGGCCGGGAATGCCTTTGCCGGGCGTTTAAGCCAGCGCCGGATCTGTTTTCGCCAGGCCATAGCTGCGCTGTGCGTGCGAGTGTGCGCAAAGCACCCAGAAATAAGCATTGCGCGTGCCCGGGGTGGCCACGGTAGGATGGTAGCCGTCGGCTACGAGGAGATAATGGCCGGAGGAGACCACGTCCACGCGCGCGGCGGCAAAGGGCTCATCCGTTGGATAGCTCAAATGCAATCCGCATTGCGGCGGGTCCATATCAAAATAGCAATACGACTCTTCCAGGTCGCGCTCATGCTGGTGCGGCGGCCAGCTCGTCCACGCGCCGTCGCCTCCCCACGTCAGGCCGCAGATCAGCCGGGATGCGGGCGTTGCTTCGTCCAGTGTGAAAAACACATCGCGCCTGCCTGCGCCCGTGCCGTGCACGTCCCAAAAAGCGCCGCCTGCGCTTTGCGGTACAAACGGGCGCAGGAACGCTTTGCCTACGCCGTCGCACGGCGCCGCGCCGATATAAAAGCTGCAGCCTTCCTCCCCGGCCTTGATGGAAAGCGCACTGCCGCCCGGAAGATAAAAGCTGTCCAAGCGGCCCATTTGCGCCTCCAGCGCGCCCGCCACGCGGGCACGGCCGCAAATGAGCGCCGCGTTCATCTCCAGCTCGCCCGTTTCTAGCAGGAACGTCTCCCCTGCGCCCAGGTTCAGCCGCAGCAAATGCGAAACGTGGCAAGGATGCGTCGCCGGCGTGATCACCGCGTGCAGCCCGCGCGCTTGAGGGGAAACGGCGTGCATCTGCCGCAGCGCAGGGCGCGCGCGCAGCAACGCCAGCAAATCCTCGCGGCAAGCCCGCGCCAGCTCCCGTCCGCGCGGCATCAGCGCGTCGCGCTCGGCGACGCTCTCCACGACCAGCATGCCGTCAAACCCCGTCTGTTCAAGCGCCTGCAAGACGCCCGGCCAATCCACCCCGCCGCAGCCGATGCGCCGGTGCGCATAAAACGCCCCGTCCTGCGCCTGGGGCGGCACAACCTTTGTAAAGCGCCCAATGTGATCCGCATACGCCCGGTAGGGGAAACAGCCGGGATGCGCGCCGGAACGAAGGCGCTGGATGTCCTTGACGTGCACCTGGAAAATATGGCCCTTCAGCGCGTGCACGCAGGCAGGCAAATCGTCCACCGGCGTTTGATAAAGGTTAACGGGATCCAGAATGAGGCCCACGTTTTCCCGGCCGATTGCCTCCAGCAGGCGCAGGCACGCCTGCGGCGTATCGCACAGCGTCCCGTGATGCGTCTCCATCGCCAGGCGCACGCCGCAGCGCGCCGCCGCATCCGCCGAGCGGCGCATCCACTCCGCCGCACGGCCAAACACCGCCTCGCCCGCCGTCGCCGACGCTTCCCACGCCGGCCATACGCGCAAAAGCGGCACGCCAAATTCAACCGCCAGCGCCAAGTAGCGCTCAAACACCGCAAACGCTTCCGCGCATTCCCCGTCCGTCAACAGCCCGTAATTGCCCACAAAGCAAGAGAGGCAGTTGCCGGCAATTTCGTTCCGGGCAAGATAGCGGTGAATTTCTTCCTTTTGGGCGGCGTCAAGGCCGGGATGCAGGTGTGTGGAACGAATTTCGGCCGCATCATACCCAAACGCATGCACGGCTTCAAGATGATCCCAAATAGAAAAATCATCAAACATCTGGCCGGAAAGAGCAATTTTATACATAGGTTTCCTCCCGCGTAAGGCGCATCAGCCTGTTCTCCGCAGCGCTGCGCAGGCAAGCCTCCTGCACCGCCACGGCGCGGCGGCCTGCGGCGGCATCCGTCAACGGGGGACGTCCTTGCCGGATGGCAGAGGCAAACTCGCGCAGCATGCGCGCAAAGTTTGATTCCTTTTCCTCATCCACAAACACCGTTTCCCCGTCGCACACAAGGCGTGTCTCGTCATCAAGCATCAGCGTTCCATGGTCAAGCTGGATCTGGCGCTGGTAAAGAATATCCGCAGAGGAAAGCATGCGTTCCGTGCCTTCCCACTCCCCTCTGCCGCCGCGCGTGTTCCATGACATGCGCACGCAAGCAAAGCGGCCTCCGGCAAACGAAAGCGTCGCTGCCACCTCATCCTCACCCTCCCAAGCGGGATTGAGCCGCGTCGCCACGCAGTAGACCGTCTGCGGCATTTCGCCAAACATCCACAGGATATAATCAAAAATATGATTGCCCCATAACGGGAGCATCAAGCCGCCCGTCCGGGCCGCATCCCGCCACCAAGGCGTCGGCGGGCCGGGCAGGTAGCCCAGCAGCTGTGCGCTGATGCAGCGCAGCGCCCCCCACCGGCCAGATTCGGCCATCTCATAGGAGCGCAGAACGGCCGGGTAATACCGCCTGCTCTGTCCCGACATCAGCGTTACCCCCGCCCGCTTGGCGGCATCCTCCATCCGCACACAGTCCGCGGGCGTGTTGGCCATCGGCTTTTCTACGAGGATATGCTTTCCCAGCGCCGCGCTGCGCAGCGCATACTCGCAATGCAAATCGTTCGGAACGCATAGGTCAACCGCCTCAAACGCGCAGCGCGCCGCGGCTTCCTCCAGCGTTGCAAACACGGGCACGTCACCACAGCAGGCGGCATACTGTTCTCCCTTTTTGGCGTCGCGGCTGACGAGCGCCGCAACGCGCACGCTGTCCTTGGCCTGCTTCGCCCCAGCGAGGTGGCTCTTTGCAACCCGTCCGCAGCCAACGAGGCAAATGCCGGTTCTCTCTGCATCCATTGCCCGTCCCTCCCAGCGCATGATTCTATTGCTTTTAATTCTAGCGGGTAGGATACTAAAATCCTATCAGAAAAGGAATTTTTTTTTATAAAAAACAGCGCGCTTTTGCGCGCAAGTATGCCTAACGTTTTTTAGCTTCCATCGGCGTAATTCCGAAGTAATCCTTAAAAGACTTGCTGAAATACTGGGGTGTGACAAAGCCGAGCCGGGACGAGACATCGCCGACGGACAGCTCGGAATCGCGCATCATCGTGATGGCCGCTTCCATCTTTAAGCGCATCTGGTACTGCTTGATCGTCATCTTCGTCCGCTGATGAAAAACGCTGCCCAGATAATGCGGCGAAAGGTACAGGCTTGCAGCGATTTCCTGCACGGTAACGTTTTTGTCAAGGTTTTCGCGCAGGTATTTTTCCACCTTGCGGCAAAGCAGCCCGGAATGATTGTGTCCCGCCTCGACGGCGTTTCGCTCGTCCAGCCAGCGCAGCAGCGGCATCACCGCCTGCATCGCTTCAAATGCGCGCAGTTCCAACGCAATTTTCTCGCTTTTCTCGCACAAGCCCGCTAAAAACCCGGCAATCTGCTCCGCCTCGGGCAAGTAGGTGCGCACATCGCGGTATGCGTCGGAGCACTTCCAGAGACGGTAGTTGCGGCTATAGCGAAAGCCAAGATACACGATGCGAGCCGGCCTTCCCTCGTGCAATAGGAAGGCATGGCGTTCATAGGGACGAATGAGGAAAAGGCCTCCCTCGGGCGCGGCAAGCTGCGTCTGCCCATACTGGACGCATCCCTCGCCCTCCACCACGCAAATCAGTTCCCAGAAAGCATGGCTGTGCATTTCACCAACCCAGCCCGCCGGGCAATAAAGCCTGCCAAGCTGTTCCACGCGGACCTCCAGGCTAAAATCCGCCTGATCCCGCATTTCTTTCATGTTTGTCTTCCCCCCATTCCCTCCTTTTTTTAACACAGTTTTTATAAAATAACAAGCATGATTTTAATCCATTCCGTCCCGAATCACACCCCCTGTCAATTGACAAAGGCGTTTGCATATGGGTATAGTATGATAGTATAAAACAGCTCTCCGTATGGAGAGCCTTTCTTGGAGAAAAAGGAGTTGCCGCATGATGAACAACCAAAGGGTTCACAGCCTCGTTTATATTGCGCTCTTTGCCGCACTGCTTACGATCTGCGCGTGGATCACCATCCCCGTCACCATTCCCTTCACCATGCAGACGCTTGCCGTTTTTCTCGCTCCGCTTGTGCTTGGAGGCAAGCGCGGCAGCCTGGCGGTGGCGGTCTATCTACTTTTAGGCGCCGTGGGAGTCCCCGTATTTTCTGGTTTTCACAGTGGTTTGGGTGCGCTTGTGGGCAATACGGGCGGTTATTTGGTTGGTTTTCTCATTTCAGCATTGTTAATGTGGGCGCTGGAACGCTTCTGGCAGCGCGGATATGCGGCGCTGGCCCTTGCCATGGCGGTTTCGCTGCTGGCCTGCTATGCGTTTGGGACGGCATGGTTTGTTATGATCTCCGTGCGCAATGGTACGGCGATGACGGTCGGGACAGCCCTATCGCTCTGCGTGGTGCCGTTTATCATTCCGGACGCAGCAAAAATGTTTTTAGCCGTAACGCTTGCCAAGCGCCTCAAGCGCTTCGTACACTGAAGGCAAGCGGCCGCTCAATCTCCCTGTCGAAAAAGCACGAAAAGCGTCTTGACAATCCTCACCCACTGTGGTAGGATGCTCCCCGACAACCGAAGTTGCGTACCCTTTAACCGGGTCCCGTGAGGCCAGGAAGGTTGCGAAGAGCTCGTTTTTGCACGCCTTGTCCTGCCTGGACAAGGCGTTTTTTGAGCGGCGACGGGGCGCGCGGGTTGATCAAACGGCATGGAGGAAACGTTATGAAGCTCGTATACGACGTCCATGAAAAGCCCCCGATCCGCAAGAACCTTGTTTACGCCTTCCAGCAGCTGCTGGCCATCATCGCCGCAACGCTGCTGGTGCCCACGCTCGTCAACATTTACAACGAAGCCGGCATCTCCAACTTCATGAGCCAGCCTGCGGCGCTGCTGGGCGCCGGCATGGGCACGCTGTTTTACATCGCCGTCACCCGCTGCAAAAGCCCCGCCTTCCTGGGGAGCTCGTTCGCGTTTCTCTCGCCCCTCTACGGCGCGGCGGTGTTCGGCCATTTCGGCATTTTCCTGGGCGCTGTTTTCGCCGGCCTCGTGTATGTTATCATTGCACTCGTCATCAAAAAGACCGGCACCGGCTGGGTCAACCGCCTGCTGCCGCC
>DVLH01000073.1 GCA_018715585.1 Candidatus Aphodomonas merdavium | reverse complement strand
GATACCCGTACCCTTTTTGCAAATGCAACTGAAAGCCGTCAAAGCTGGTCCAGGGGATCATGGAAACGGGAAAGGTGTTGGGAGGCTCGTCCGGCTTTGCTTGCAGGCACTCCCGCCGGCCATAGCGCTGGACGTCGCTTTCGTATGCGGCGCAGAAGGCTTCATAATCCGGCGTATACGGCGTCCATAGGGTTGAAAAAGTTTCGGTTTGCTGATGAAAAACCGTATAACTGGGGATCATTTCGTCAAAGACGCCCAGCTGGCCCGCTTCGTTTAAGGAAAACTTAAACTCTTCATGCCGGTTGACAATTGTGGCCAGAGAATACAGCATGGTAGGATAGAGCCTCTGTTTCCGTTTTTTTATCGCCGTAATGTCGAGCCGGACCGTCATGCTGTATGTGCATGGTACGTGGGAAAAATAGTGCGCATAGTACTCTTTTCGTTTCCAATGCTCCATTTCGATCAACCGAAAGGCCAGCGGGCTCACCCCCTTGACTGATTGCAACATCCGGCGGCGCAGGGCGCGCGCTTAGCGCAGCTTGCCGTAAATGCAAAGGTCATAGACCATATCCCCCTTGACGACGGCGTTTTTCATAACGCCTTCAAGAAGGAAGCCGTTTTTCTCCAGCACCCTGCGGGAGGCGGTGTTGGGCGAATAGACGAGGGCGGTGATACGGAGCAGGTCCAGCGTGGAAAATGCCAAGGCGCACACTTGCCGGACGGCTTCGGTCATGATGCCCTTCCCGTAGCTTTCCCGCTGCAGGAAATAGCCGATTTCCGCGTCTTTGCCGTAAACATCTTCTTTTTGCTTGACGGAAATATTGCCCACCAACGACCCGTCCACCCAAATGGAGCGGGCAACGGAACTTTTTCCCTCTCTGGCCGTGATCGTCTCCAGCCATGCCGCTGCGTCGGCGGCCGTGTACGGGGAAGGGATCCTGTTGGACAGGTAGGTCCGCTCGAGCGCGTCAAACAGCGCTGCCAGGGCCTGCGCATCGTCCAGCGTCCATTTGCGCAGCATGATGTCCATACAGCTGATACCTCCTTTGTGGCGCCTTTGCCGGTATGAATATTGGTTCATTATATACAATCCCCAAGGGGATTGTCCATCGTTTTTCTGTCGCCTGCTGCGATAAAAAGAAAAAAAGTATCCGCCGTTGAACCATTGCGTGCTTTTTAGCATCCATATAGGTAAAAGGATCGGAAAACTTCAGATGCGCAAGCGGATTGGATTTTTGAAAGCAGGCTAAAAAGGAGGAAGAGAGATGAAACGGTTAGACCGGATAATCGATATCATACAGGCGTACTGCTTTTTGTGGGGAGCGTCCCTGCATGCGCTGAACGGTAGCAAGGCGCGAAAAAACGGGAAAAAACGTGCAGGACAGGGCGCGCGGCTTGGCGAGGGCGGGGCGGCCTGACGGCGCGCCGCCTACCTGCGGCGCGGCAAGCGGGGGAAGCGGCGGTGGACGCCCCCTGCTTTCCGTCTGCCCGGCGGAGCGGAAAATCCAATTTATGCGCCCATTCGGGCGCTTGTTTTTGTCTTTTAATGGCCCTGCGAGTGTGTTAAGATACAGATAAGCAAGAACGAAATTAAGCCGGCCTACCGGCAGAATGCAATTTGTGACGCAGGGAGGAATGAAAAATGGAATTTCGCAAGGATTGCAAATGGGGAATCGTGTCGCCGACGAGCATGGGCGTGCGCATCACGCCCGTCAACCGCCAGCCCGTGCATACCAGTACGCTTTTTAAGCTGCAGGCAACCAGCGCAGAATCCAACGTGCTGAGCATTCCTGCGGCGCTTGGCCTTCCGGTGAAAGTGCTGACTACGTTTGTCAAAGGCAGCCCGATTGCCCAGTTTATCAAGGGCGACCTCATGCGCCGGCCGATCGCGTTTGAAGGTCCGGAAGTGGCCAAGGGCGACCCGTGGGGATACCGCCATCAGTTCAACATCGCCGACAGCGGGTTCGGCCTGCGTGGGCCGCGCGTGGAAAACGACCGTGCCGGCGAGGTGGGGCGCACGCTGAACATTCGCGATTTTGACCTTGAGCGCCTGTTCGTTCAGGAAGGCGTGCAGATCCTGCACATTTCCGGCCTGATTGGCGCGCTGTCGGTGGAGACGAGCGAATTCTGCCTCCAGCTTGCCGAGGCGGCGCACGCGGCGGGAACGCGCATTTCCTTCGACCTGAACTACCGCGCTTCCTTCTGGAAAGGCCGTGAGGCGGAGCTGCGGGACATCTTCACCCGCATTGCCGCAAAGGCGGACATCCTCGTGGGCAACGAGGAGGACTTCCAGCTGGCGCTGGGCGTGGAAGGCCCCAAGTCCGGCGGCAAGGATTTGTCTTCAAAGATTGAAAGCTTCCAGGGCATGATCCGCAACGTGAAGGCGGCGTTCCCCAACGCCAGCGTCTTTGCCACGACGCTGCGCCAGGTGGTCAGCGCGAACGAGCACCTCTGGGGCGCCATCATGCTCGACGGCGAAACGTGGCATATCATCCAGCCGCGGCCGATTCCCGTGCTGGACCGCATCGGCGGGGGCGACGGGTTTGTCGGCGGCCTGCTCTATGCGATGGCGCGCGGATGGGACGGCGAAGCATGCGCCCACTTCGGCTGGGCGACGGGCGCGCTCGTGGCCACGCTGGAGGAGGACTTCGGCCTGCCGGCGGACGAGGAGCAGGTCTGGAGCATTTGGGAAGGAAACGCGCGCGTGAAGCGCTGAGCGTCTTTTGGAAACGGCCGGGCAAAATGCCTGGCCGTTTGTTTTTTTGCGGAAAAAGCGTTCGTGTAAAAGCTCATGCTGCGGCAAAGGGGCCGCCGGCTTTTGCCCTTTGCGGGATGAAACAATGCTTTTGCCGCGTTGCATAGCTGGAAGAAAGAGCGCGGAGGGGAAAATGCGCTTGGGGAAAGTACGGCTGAAAAAGCCGGAAATTGAGCTATATAACACGCGTGGCTTGTCCGCACAGGCTAAGCATGCACTGAACATGGTCATCGTCGCGGTCATGTTCGGCAACGTTTTTACGGTTGTTACCACGAGTGCGGCATGGTCGGGCTACCAGCGGGCCCTTGGCGCGAATTCCATGCAGATGGGCGTCATTTCCGCAATTCCCGTGGCGGCTTCCACTGTGCAGATATTTGCAAGCTATCTCCTGGAAAGCCGGCAGAACCGAAGGACGTTGCTGCTCGTCTTTGGCCTGGTACACAGGTTGTGCTGGGTGTTGATCGGCCTGGTACCCGTGCTGCTGGCAGGGGGCGGCGCGAGCACACAGCTGTACGCGGTGATGGCTGTGCTGGCGATAGCCTCCTGCGGCAACAGCTTTTTAAACGTGAGCTATTACTCCCTCGTGGGTGACCTGGTGCCGATGCAAATCCGGGGCGGGTATTTTGCCGTGCGCCAATGTGTCGCTATCGTTACGGGCGTTGTAGCGGCGCTGCTTGTCGGCATCGTGCTGGATAGGACACAGGGCATTGGCGGATATGTGGCGGTGCTTTTTGCGGCGGGAATTAGCGGCGCGCTGGATATTTGCTGCTATTTTTTCATCCAATGGCCGCCGATGCAGCGCAGGCAGCGCAGCGGCGATACGTTTGGCGCCATGCTGCGGGAGGTGCTTGCAAACCGCCCCTATATGCGCATCGTAGGCATTTTTACGCTGTGGTTTTTTGCGGTAAACCTCATCGCGCCGTTTTTTAACGTTTTCCTGCTGGAAGAGATCCGCATGAGTTATACGGAAATCGCCATCTACAACCAGATTGTGCCAAACGTGGCTACGCTGTTTGTGGTGGGCTGGTGGGGACGGCAGATGGACCGTTATGGCAGCCAGCCTGTGGCGCAGACGGTGGGCCTGTATTGCATGTTGTTGCCGCTGACGTATCTTTTTCTGGGGCCTCGCTCGTTTTGGCTGCTTCCGCTTGCAAACCTTTTCAACGGCATGACGATGCCCGTATGCGATCTGGCGCAGCAAAACATTTATTTGGCGAAAGCGCCCGCGCGTAACCGCACGATGTATGTGGCCGTATTCTTCACCAGCACGCAGCTGTTGGGTACGGCGCTTTCCAACTTTGCCGGCGGCCTGCTGATGCAAGGACCGTTTCAGACGCTGGAGCAGATGCAGTTTGCCTTTTGCGGCTGCGCCGTCAATCGATATGATTACCTTTTTTTGCTTTCCGCGCTGTTGCGCTGCGGGTGCGTGTTGGGGCTGTTTCCGCTGCTGCGGGCGCAATGGGAGACGCCTGCACGGCAGATGTGCCGCGCTTTTGCACAGCAGGCGCGCCAGAGCGCACGCTACCGCTGCTTGGCTTGGCGGGCTGCGCGCCTGCGCCGCCGTTACCGCTGGCAAAATTCACAGAAAAATAGGAAAGCATGAATTGGTTGTGGCGTGCGGGTAAAAACTATGCTATAATCCGTTTAGAAGTGTAAAATACGTCATCCCTGAGC
>DVLH01000013.1 GCA_018715585.1 Candidatus Aphodomonas merdavium | reverse complement strand
GCTGTCTATCTCCGTGAGAATGAGCGCACGGGCAGGGTTGATCTCCTGCACGCGCAGCGCCGCAGCCGGGATGCACAGCGCGCCCTCTTCGACGACGGTGCCGCAGCACAGCGCTTGCACCGCCGCGCAGCCTCCCTGCGTAACGCCGCAAAGCGCCTTGATTTCTACGCCGCGGCGCAAGAGCTCTGCGACCGTTTCGTCATTGGTGGGATCGGGCACGGCGTAAACGCCGCCGGGTACCCGCTGCGAAAAGCGCATGACGGCTTCCGCGGCTGCGCGCGCAAGGGCGTCAAAATCCTCGGCGCTTTCATAGAGCGCATCAAGCGTTTCAAAGGCGATGCTGTTTTCTTTCAGCCATGCGGCCACCCCGTGCCTGCCCGTGCGCAACAGCACGGCAGACGCCTCGCGCAGCGCCTGCGCCGCGCCAAGCGTTAAAAGGTCCGGACTGTCCGGGCCGATTGCAACGATTGTAAGCGCCATGTCTTCCTCCGTTTATTTCCATAGACGCAGCCGGATCAACAGCCGCTCTATTTTCTTTCCTCCGGGAATCATTTCCATATCCTCCCGCTTGAGGGCGCCCAGGGTAAACACGAGCACGACATATACCACCGCGGCGCCGGCAATGACGATCACGACCGCAAAGCGGCTCATTGTGCCCAGCAGCAGGCGGGCCGCCTCCACAAATACGGCCATGCCCAGCGTCGCGGCGGCCGGGCGCAGGATGATTCCTTTCCAGTCCATGCGCATGCCAACTTTTTTAACGACCCAAAGAAAGTTGACGATCATGGAGACGGCGTAGCAGGTGATGGATGCAAGCGGTGCGCCATAAATATTAATGGAGGGAATCGCAATGAGCGTGTAGTTGAGCAGGATTTTGCATGCCACGCCCGCCACAAGCGAAGCCATGGGGATGCGCTGCAAACCTACGCCCTGCAGGATGCCCGTTGTCGCCTGCACCTGTGTAAAGAAGAAGATGGTCAGCGCGCTCAGCGAAAGAATGCTGCCTGTGATGATGATTTCATTTTCCGGCAGGCGCGGGTAGAGCAGGCGGATGATTTCCACCGAAAGCATCGACATGCCCACGCCGCAGGGGAGGCCGATCAGGCTGCCCAAGCGCAGCCCCAGACGGCTCAGGTCATGCACCTCTTCGGTGCGCCGCTGGATGCGCGCGGCGGAAATGGCCGGCACGAGCCCAATGCATACGGCCGTGGCGAGCACCGTCGGAACGTTGATGAGCGAAAGCGCCGAGCCGGAAAGCAGGCCGTAAAGCGAGCGCGCTTCCTCCACGGAGAAACCCGCGCGCATCAGCCGCAAGCGGATCATGGCAGAGTCAATGTAGCTGGCAAGCGGCACAATGCTGGAGCCGATGGTGATGGGGATGGCGATGCGCACAAGCTTTTTTGCAAGCGCGCCGAAGCTTTCCGCCGCCTGTTCGCCGCTTGCGTCTTGCAGTGTGGAAGGGGAAACGCGCCGCCGGTTAAACGCGTATGCGGCGATCATGAAAAGCAGCGCCAGCCCTTCGCCAAGCGTGATGCCAAACAGCGCGCCTGCGGCGGCAAGCGCCACGCCGCCGCGCTGCAATCCCAGCACGGAAAGCGGCAGCGAAAGCGCGACTTTCGCCGCTTGCTCAATCAGCTGGGAGATAGCGGTGGGGCGCATGTTTCCATGGCCCTGGAGGTAGCCCCGGAACGCGCTCATCGCCGTGACGAGCAGCACCGCGGGGGCAATGGCCATAAACCCTGCCGTCGCTTCCGCATCACCCATGCGCGCGGCCAGCTGGTGGCTGAAGGCCAACACCAGTAGCGTGAAAAAAAGGCCGATTCCCGTCAGAAGCAGCAGGGCCGTGCGCAAAATAGCCTGCGCGTTTTTCCGCCGGCCCATCGTGATGCTTTCGGAAACGAGGCGGGAAATTGCGACGGGAATGCCGGCGGTGGAAATTGTCAGCAATAGCGAATAGGTCGGATAGACGGCCTGATAAAGCCCTAGCCCGCCCGAGCCGATCAGGTTGGTGAGCGGGATGCGAAAGAACATCCCGATGACTTTTGAAATTAGCCCGGCAATTCCAAGAACTGCCACGCCGCCTACGAGCGTCGTTTTTTTCTCCATGATACCTCCGCGCTTTTCGCGCAGCTGGGGCGCGACATGCTCCCACGGTTGCGCCCTCATATTCCTCGCAGCGCCTCCCGGTGCATGCCGCTTGGCGCGCGAAAAAAAGCAAAAAAACCGCAATCTGCGTTTATTATAGCAAATTGCGGTAAAAGTGCAAGGCAGACGGGGTTACTGTTCCATTTGCCGTCCGACGATGCCAGCGGTGGTTTCGGCAACCTTCAGCTCCGTATCGCCCATTTTGACGCCCTGCTCGCGGCTGAGCAAGAGCACGCCGCCAATGGCTTCGCCGTCGGCAATGATGGGCGAAAAAACCTGCGCGGTGTAGGCGGGTTCTTCCTCGTTGGTGACGGAAAACACTTTTCCGCCGAGCGCTTTGTTGATTGTTACGCTCTGCCGGTTTTGAATTGCCGCCTCCAGCTCACGGCTGATCGGCTTATCCCACAGCTCTTTGCGCGGCACGCCTGAGGCGGCCACCACCATGTCCCGGTCGCAGATGCATGCGATGTGGCCCATGGAGCGGAACAGCGATTCCGTGTAGTCTTTGGCAAACGCGGCGATTTCGCCGATGGGGGAGTACTTTTTGAGGATAACCTCGCCATCCCTATCGGTGTAGATTTCCAGGGGGTCGCCCTCCCGGATGCGCAGCGTGCGGCGAATTTCCTTGGGAATTACCACGCGGCCCAGCTCGTCAATGCGGCGGACAATGCCCGTAGCTCTCATTCTTTTAAACGCCTCCTCTTGTTTGGATCGCCTTTTGCGGTTCTGCGAGGCTAGTATGACGGACAAAGCGGTTTTTTATGCCGCATTGCTGTTTTTGCACGTGCAAAAAGAAAGAATTCCTGAAAGCGAGCGCTATAAAAGTCGGGTTTGTCGTTGGAACAAAGGAGTGCTATAATAACAAAAAAGGATTTGTTTTCAAGCAAGAAAGTAGGGCGGTCATGAAAAAATTCCAAAAGTTTATTTTTTCACGGCGCGTGGTTGGCGTTTTTTTGACGGTATGCCTTTGCGCGCCTTTTGCCGTGTGCGCACAGGCGTTGAGCTTGCCGCAGGATAGCGGTGAGTTTTCTGCTGCGCTTGCCCTAGAGGCGCTTGCGCTCTGCCAGGGGATTACAGCACAGGACGCTAGCCAGGCCGTTCAGGAGCAGGGATTTACTGTGTTGGCGCAACAACATTTCGATAAAGCGGAGGACGATCCTTCGCATACGTGCGCTTTCACGCTTGCTACAGCGCAGCTAACGTATCAACAGGAGCCTCGCACGCTGCTGCTCGTCGCCATTCGCGGGACGAGCGCGGGGGAGTGGTACGCCAACTTTGATTTTGAACCGAGCGAAAGCAGCGGCGGGTCGTTTGCGGGGAATTTCCTCTTTGCCGCGCAGGATGCATTTCTTTCCGTGCAGCAAGCCCTTTCCCAGATGGAAAACCCGCTGGTGCTCGTGTGCGGCTACAGCCGGGGCGCCGCGTGCGCGAACTTGCTTGGTCTGATGCTCAACGCTATCTGCCCGCAGGAAAACGTCTTCGTTTATACATTCGCAACGCCTGCGACCGTGTGCGGAGACGCATCGGCCTATGCGGCGGAGAACATCTTTAACGTGGTGAAAGAGGCGGATATCGTCACGCACGTTCCGCTTGCACAGTGGGGGTATTCGCGCGCAGGGACGGACATCGTGCTCCCGTCGCAACAGGCGCTCGTGGAGCGGGCGGAGGACGCGCTTGCGACGATGGGCGAAATCGTGCCGGATATCGAATCCTACTACAAAGACCGCCACAGCCTGACGGAGGCTGGGCTGTCCGAGGACGGCATGACGGCGTTTGAGATGATGTTGCTCGTCGCCTCTTCGTTGGCGGAGGCGGATGAATCGATGGCCGTCAAGGAAACCCCCGTGTTGGAAAGCGTGGCGCAGGAGAGCGACTTTTATCCGCTCGCCCTGCTTTTGGACAAGGCAAGCGAGGATCCT
>DVLH01000072.1 GCA_018715585.1 Candidatus Aphodomonas merdavium | reverse complement strand
ATGAAAGCATTGAGACGATTGACATGGGACCTTTTGAAGCGATGGAATCGTTTGGGGCCAGCCGCGTAAAAGCCTTCTGGAGCGCATGTATGCCGCAAATACTGCCGACGTATTTGTCGCATTGCCTTTATAGCTTCGAAATGAACATTCGTGCAGCTTCCATTCTGGGCTATGTCGGCGCAGGCGGCCTGGGCATTTTGATTTCGGAGCATATCGGCTGGCGCGATTACAATGCGCTGGGTTCGTTGCTGCTTTGCTTGTTTATCACCGTGCTGGTGATTGACAACCTGAGCCAATACCTGCGCAAGAAGCTGAGCTGAGGGAGGAGAAGCGCATGAAGAAAAAACAATGGATTTCGGTGCTGCTCCTTGTGCTGCTTGGCGCGGTGTTGCTGTGCGCGGGTTCGGTCGTGCTAAATGGGCTGGAAAGGCCGCTCTCCTTGCAAAAGCAGGAAGAAGAAACGGCTTTTTCGTTTGACTTTTCCGCTTATGATGCTTCTCCCAGCGGCATGGCAAACGCTGCTGCCGCGAAGGAACAGGAAGAACAGCAAACAGAGGAAGAGGCATCCCAGCAGGAGGTCCAGGAGCAGCCTGTTGAGGATACGCCGGAAGTCATTGCTTGGCGGAACGGCCGCGCGGCCGGCGTGTTGCTGGTAAGCCTGGGCGTTGTTGCGGTGCTGGCTGCCGGGTTGCTGCTCCTTGTGTTTTATTTTGTAAACCTGCGGGAGACACGCCGGGCTGCCGGGGAACGGTTAAGAGAGCGCGAAGAAAAGCGTATACCGAAGCTTTCCGACAATGCGCGAGTGCTTAAGATGTATCTGATGGCGCCAAACCGGTGGTGGTTGCGCGTGATCATCGTTGCAATCGTTGCGCTGATTTTGGCATGGTCTGCCAGCAGCATTCAGTATAACGGTTTGGCCTCCAAGGGAAGCGAGGTTGCCAGCGGTGTCGTTTGGGGTATTTCGCACCCGGATACGAATTTGCTGTTCAACAGCACCAGCGATGGCGTCCTCTATCAACTCCTGGAAACGATGGCCATCGCACTTTTGGGCACGCTTTTTGGCGGCATTCTTGCCATACCGTTCAGCTTTCTCGCGTCGGATACGGTTGTTCCCAAATGGCTTGCGTTTTTGACGCGTGCGTTTATTTTGATGATTCGTACTATTCCCAGCCTCGTCTGGGCGCTGGTATGGATTCGCGTCGTTGGCCCCGGCCCGTTCTGCGGTGTGTTGACGCAAAGCATCTGTTCCATTGGCATGATTTCAAAAATGTATATTACCGCCATTGACGATTTGGATCGCAGCATCCTTGAATCGCTGGATGCATGCGGATGCAATGCGTTTCAAAAAATCCGCTACGGTGTTATGCCGCAACTTTCCGCGAACTGTATTTCTACGATGATTTACCGCTTTGACATCAACGTCAAGGATGCTACGACGCTCGGTATCGTGGGCGCAGGCGGCATTGGCGCGGCCTTGGTGCAGTGCATCAGCTCCCGCCGTTGGTCGATGGTGGGCGCTTATCTAACCGGTATGATTGTGCTCATGCTCATCATTGAGTTTTTCTCAACACGGATTCGCAAAAAACTGGCCAGGGGGTAACATGGGCAAAAAGTTGACCGTTTATTTTACTTCGGATGTGCATGGTTTCCTGTTTCCGACCGATTATGCTACGCGCTGCCCCAAACCGATGGGAGTGTTGGGCGAAATTGCGCAGTTTCATAAAGATGGAAACACGTTGATTCTCGACGGCGGAGATACCCTACAGGGATCTCCGCTGACATACTATTATCATTTGCAGCAGGGACCCTGCCCACTTGCGCGGGCATTGAACGAAGGCGGCTATGATTTTGTTACGCTGGGCAATCATGACTTTAACTATGGCCCGCAAGCGTTGGGGGACTATTTGCGCGCGCTCAAGGCAAAGTGCCTATGCGCCAATGTGGAAGCCCCTGGCCTGCCTATTGCTCCCTGGGCAATCCGCACGATGGCAAACGGCCTGCGGGTGGGAATCGTAGGCATTGTGACGAACTGGGTAAACCGCTGGGAGAATCCGGCAAATTTGGTGGGGATTTGTGTTAAAGAGCCGCTTGCTGCTGCACGCGCAGCGCTTGCAGCGATGAAAACACAGGTGGATTTTACCATATGCCTTTATCATGGCGGATACGAGAGGGATTTGGTCACGGGGCGCAGTCTGTCTGACAGTGATGAGAACATCGCCTGCAAAATTTGCGAGGAGCTTGATTTTGACCTGATGCTGATGGGGCATCAACATCTCGCTGTAGCGGAAGCATCATGGCATGGCGTCCACATGGTACAGACGCCGGCTAACGCTACGCATTTCGCCAAGATTGAGGTGTCGGACGAGGGAACAATTCATTCCCAGCTCATACCGGCAGCCGTCGTTGATTGCAGTGCATACGAAAAGGAATACAATGCCGTGGAAAGCTGGCTTGACCGTCCGATTGGCAGCTTGGACCGGCCTCTTTTACCGTCGGATAAAGTGGATATGGCGCTGCATGGTTCGCCAATTGCGGATTTTTTTAACCAGGTACAGCTGGAAGCCTCCGGTGCAGACTTGTCCGTCACTTGTCTCGCAAACGATATCCGCGGATTTTCCCAGCAGGTAACCGTGCGCGACGTTGTGGCTACCTATGTCTATCCAAACACGCTGACGGTTTTGGAGGTGGACGAGCGCGCACTGCGCGCTGCGCTCGAGCGCTGCGCATCGTATTTGAACGAAGATTTGACGATTGCACGTGATTTTCTTGAACCAAAGGTAGCCCACTATAACTACGATTTTTTCTCGGGGATTGAGTACACGTTTGATCTTTCCAAGCCGGTCGGAAGCCGTGTTGTCCGCCTCACGCGCGAGGGAAAACCGCTCCGGGGCACGTACCGCCTGGCTATGAATAGCTATCGGGCGACGGGAGTGGGCGGGTATGACATCTACGCGCAATGCAAACGCGTGCGGGAGATCCAAAAAGAGATCAGCGAAATGATTCTGGATCAATTTGTCCAAAAGGGGCATGTCGTTGTCCGGCCTTCCCATGCGATACACGTGATTCGCAGTGCCATCGATGGGGATCGAATTTGTTAAACCGCAGGCAGGAGGCGTAGGGAAGTAGGGGATGATTCTTCGGCTTATTTTACGTTTGCCGCGCTGAATCCGCTGCCGTGTCTCCATCCTCCCCATGAGGGGGGGACGTTTGGCCTCTGTGTTTTGTTCCGGGGCAGGGGATTAGCTTGTAGCTTTGACGGCAGAA
>DVLH01000071.1 GCA_018715585.1 Candidatus Aphodomonas merdavium | reverse complement strand
GCGGCGATTGATCTTTCCGCGTTTCAAAAGCCGGAATTTGTTGTGCCACTTATCACCATTTGCGTTGCCGGTATGGTTGCCAGCTACTGGTATCTGGATTTTGTCTGCCGCCACATGTTCCCCGGTTACCGCCACGAAGCGTTTCTCTCCCTCTATGGCATGCTGACCGGGACAGCAAGCACAGGCGTTATCCTGCTGCGGGAGATTGATCCGAAATTTGAAACGCCTGCGGCAAACAACCTCGTCTATCAGCAGCCATGGGCAATCGTGTTTGGTTTTCCCATGCTGCTTTTGCTCAGCTTTGCGCCACAAAGCCTTGGAAAAGCGTGGATCACGCTGGGCGTTGTTGCCGTACTGTTCGTACTGATGAACGCAATCCTCTATTTTGTCCGCCGCCGTCAGCGTGCGGGTAAATGAGCGCGCAGGGTTGCATCTTTTCCGCCTTTTCGTTATGATATCGGTTTGAGGAAGGAGAAAAGCGCATGGAAGTTGTGCCGGTAGCTCGCTTTGTCAAGGACAGCCGGTTCGACGGTTTTTTGCTGGTGCGCACCTCAGAGCAGCGCGCCGCATCGAACGGGTCAAAATACCTGGATATGACGCTTTGCGATAGGTCGGGCGAAATCAACGCGAAAATGTGGGACGCAACTGTAGAGCCGCCTCCTGCCGGCAGCGTGCTGCGCTTGCGCGGGCAAATTCATGAATACAACGGGCGCATGCAGATTCGCGTGGAGCGGATGCGCGCGGCACTAGAGTCGGACGATGTGCCGATGGAGGCGCTCGTTGTCTGTGCGCCGGAACCGGCCCAGGCGATGCTTTCCCAGGTACGCCTTGCGGCAGAGAGCATCCGCCGCAAGGATTTGCGCACGTTGATCCTTCATATGCTTGAGGAGGCGGGCGATGCGCTTGCCTACTTCCCTGCGGCCTCCAAGCTGCATCATGCTGAGCGCGGCGGGTTGCTGCACCATATGACGGGGATGCTGCGCATGGCAGCGCACTATGCCGACGAATATCCGTCGCTGGATCGGGATCTGCTGCTTGCCGGCGTGATCGTGCATGACCTGGCAAAGATTGGTGAGCTCAACGCAATGCCGGAAACGGGGATCGTGACGGATTATAGCGCCGATGGCATGCTGATCGGCCATCTTGTGCGCGGGCTTGCGCGGTTGGACGCAGCAGGTAAAGCGCTTGGTTGCGATGAGGAAATCCTGATGATGCTTGAGCATATGGTGCTCTCCCATCACGGCGTGCCGGAGTATGGCAGCCCCAAACCGCCGATGTTCCCCGAGGCGGAGGTGCTCCATCATCTCGATCTGCTGGACGCGCGGATTTTTGAGATGAACGCGGCGCTGGCGCGCGTGCGGCCTGGCGGTTTTTCAGAAAAACTTTGGTCGTTGGATCGCAAGCTTTACCGGCGAAAGGGGGAGAAGCTTGCGGTTCGGGAAGAATAAAAAAACCAATCCGCTTTTTTGCGGGAAAGGAAATGCAATGAGGGCAAAAAAGGCGTTGGCTTGCCTGCTTGCGGCGTTCGTTCTTCTCAGCGCGGGACAGGCGTTTGCGTTGACAGGTAAACGGACCAGCGGCTTTACGGCAAAAACGCTGGATTATCTCCCGGAAAAGGCGCGTGCGCGAACGGACACGCTCGTTATCGGCGTGCAGGATCTCTATGGGGAGATCAACCCGTTTTTTGCGCAGACGACAGGGGATTCCTATGCTGCGGGACTGATGTTTGACGAGCTTGTCTTTTCCAACAACGACGGCGAAATGGGCGATGGCGTTGCATCCGTGACAGAACAGCTGGATGTACCGGAAGAAATTTGGCTGCGCGTTGAAGGCATGGACAATACCTCCATGACATATACTTTTACCATTCGCGAAGGCGTGTCCTATCTCGATGGGACGCCCGTGACGAGCGACGACTTTATCAACGCGCTCTATCTGCTGCTGCTGCCGGGATATGACGGTATATACGATGTTTCCGGCGCGGGCATTCGCGGCGTGCAGGAGTATTTAAGCGGGATGGCGCAGACGGTTTCAGGCATCGAGCGCGTGGACGAGCGCACGTTTATCGTCCGCCTCAGCGGGAAAAACGCGTCTGCCCTTTCCATGCTTGCATTCCCTGCACTGCGCGTGTCGGTAGCGGGCGACATGATGCGCCCCCAGGACCTCCAACCGGAGGAATACGCTGCATTTTACGACCAGGCGCTGCAGAGCGCCAGAACGGCCGATATCCCTGCGATGGCGTATGGTCAATACGGCCTGGTTTCGCTGGAGGAGGGGACGCGCGCGCAGTTTGTGGCGAATACGGCCTATTGGCGCGGCGCGCCCAAGATCACGAACGTAGAGCTGCTTGTCGTGGAACCGGGTAAGGAGCTCGATGCCATCTGCTCGGGCGATGTGGACATCATTAGCATGCTCGGCTCTGTCGAAGGCGTGGACGCCGTGTGGGACTATGAAGAAGGTTTCATCAACCTCTATACCTGGGAGGGCGGCACGGTCGGCTATCTGGGGATGGATTTGAGCGCATCGTCCATCTTTGCCGATGCGCGCGTGCGCCAGGCGCTGGCGTGCGGATGCGACAGGCAGGGCGTCGTTGATAAGACGATGGAGCGCTATGGGAAGGCCAACACGATGATGCTCTTTGATTCGTTCAGCGTCAATGCCGACGTGCTTGGCGAGCGCTATCCTTACGATCCTTCCCGGGCGCAAAGCCTGTTGGAGGAAGCCGGATGGGCCCTTGGCGAGGATGGTGTACGCGTCAAGGACGGCAAGCGGCTTTCTTTCACGTTCCACTATCCGTCACCCAACCCGGTAATGGATACGGGCGCGGAGCTGATTGCGCAAAGCTATGAGCAGCTGGGCATGGAGGTGGAGGTAATCCCTACGCCGCTGGACGAGCTGATCACGCTTGTGGAGCAAAACGAATGCGACCTCTATTTCCTGGCGCGCCGCCTGCCGCAGCATGCCGCCAACGCCGCGCAGATTTTTGCGGGCGATAGCCACCTGAACCTGAGCGACTATTCCAGCAGCACGCTGGACTGGCTGATGCTCTGGGCAGACGGTGAAGGCGACGCACAGCGGCAGGGCGTTATGCTTGAGGCGCTTTTTGAGCAGCTTTATCTGGAATTGCCGGTGATCCCGCTGTATCAGCGCAATGAGGTGCTGCTGGTGAGTGCGCGCATTTTGAACTGCATCGTAACGCCGGCGCACGAGATTATTTCCGATGTGTACCGGTTTATGCTGACGGATACCCTTTCCATGCAGTGGTAATCATTCCGGCTATGGCCGGCTTTAGGAGGGCTCATGGTGAAAATTGCTCGCTACAGCAAAGAGGACGTTAAAAAAAGCATTGTTGGCAAACTGCAGCGTCATAACGGCTGTTCGCTTGCCGATGCTACGCCGAAGCAGATTTACCGTGCCGTTGCCGATACGGTGCGCGATGAAATTATGAACAGGCTTGTCGCGATGCGGCAGGCGGAGAAGGAGCAAAAAGGAAAGCGGCTGTACTACCTTTCCATTGAGTTTTTGATGGGCCGCTCGCTCCACTCCAACATCCTCAACCTCTGTGAGACGGAAGCATATAAAGCTGCTTTTGACGATCTTGGCATTCATGCGCAGGATATTCTCAGCGAAGAGCCGGAACCCGGCCTGGGCAACGGCGGCCTGGGGCGCCTTGCCGCCTGCTTTATGGACTCGCTGGCTACGGAGAATTTGCCGGCGATGGGCTGCACCATCCGCTATGAATATGGCCTGTTCCGCCAGCGGATTGTGGACGGGCAGCAGGTGGAACTGCCCGATACCTGGCTGGACAACGGCAACGCCTGGGAAGTGGCACATCCGGAGGAAAGCTTTGAAATCCGGTTTGGCGGGCAAGTCCAAGAGGACTGGTCCACCGGCGAGCTGCGCGTGCGCCATGTCAACTATACGCCTGTCATTGCTATGCCCTATGACATGCCCGTCGTGGGTTACGATACAAATACTGTGAACATATTGCGCATGTGGAGCGCCCGTTCCCCCAAAGAGATTGACCTCGCCTCCTTTGGCGAAGGACAGTATCAAAAGGCGCTGCAGGTGCGCGGCCTTGCCGAGGTGCTGTGCAAAGTGCTCTATCCGGAGGACGACCACTGGGCCGGGAAATCGCTGCGCTTAAATCAGCATTATTTCTTTACCTCCGCTACGGTGCAATACATCATCGCCGCCTACAAGCGCGACTTTGGGCAGGATTTGCACGGCTTGGCGGACAAGGCGGTCATTCACATCAACGACACGCATCCGGGCCTTGCCATTCCCGAACTGATGCGCATTCTCATGGACTAGGAAGGCTTCTCCTGGGAAGACGCGGAGGCGCTCGTGAAACGAATGGTTGCCTATACGAACCATACGATTATGTCCGAGGCGCTGGAGCGCTGGCCGGAGGAGATGATGCGCGATCAGCTTCCGCGCATTTATCAAATCCTTCAGGAAATGAACCGCCGCCTGGGCGAAAAGCTTTGGAAGCAATTTCCGGGCGATTGGAACCGCATCGCTTCCATGTCGATTTTGGCCTATAACCAGGTGCACATGGCAAACCTGTGCGTTGCCTACACCTGCTCCACAAACGGCGTTTCGCAGCTGCATGGCGAAATTCTCAAGCGCAGCACGTTTGCCGACTATTACCGCGTGATGCCGCAGAACTTCTGCGCCATTACAAACGGTATAACGCATAGGCGCTGGCTTATGCTGGCAAACCCGGGGCTGACGGATCTGATTTGCCAGGCTATCGGCGACGCTTGGAAAAAGGAGCCGGAGCGCCTCAAGGAACTGCTGCCGCTGAGCAAGGACGCCGCATTTTGCGAGAAGTTTGCCAAGGTGAAGGCAGCCAACAAGCTGCGCTTGTCGCAATGGAT
>DVLH01000070.1 GCA_018715585.1 Candidatus Aphodomonas merdavium | reverse complement strand
CCTCATCCCGGAGGGGCGCTTTGCCTGCGCGTTCGTGCGGGAGAACCTGCTGGCGGCGTCGGAGGATATGAAGTTTCTCACCGGCCAACTTCAGGATGTAGGGGCATCGTCCCAGGTGTCGCAGGCGGCGGGGCGGCTGGTGTTGTGGCAGCATACGCTGTCGATCATCGCACAAAAGCCGCTATTTGGTTGGGGGCCGGAGCATATCGCGCAGACGTTCACCCAGGCAGGCGTTCTCTTTTCCGACTCGCCGCATAACGAGTACCTGACGATGGCGGCGTACTTTGGCATTCCGGCAGCACTGTGCTGCTATGGGGGCGAAATCTGGCTGTTCATCAAGCGGGTCCGCGGCGTAAAGGCAATGCGCCTGACGACGATGGTTGCGCTTCTGGGCGCGTTTGCCTATGCGGTGTCGGCGTTCTTTGGCGTGTCGATGTCGCATGCGGCGTCGTATTATTATCTTATGCTGGGCCTTGTGGCGGGCGGCGAGGCGGCGCAGGAAGCGCCTGTCCCGTGCGAGAGCGCGGAGCAAAAGCGTGCGGCATAAAGGGCGCGTATTGATATCAGCGTGGGGCCGGATGCACAGGCCCCGCGCTTTTTTGCTGCTCCGGCAAGGAACGAACAAAATAGGCAGAGGCTTATAAAATTGCTCAAAGGACTTTATCATTACGTTTCCTTTGATTCATCAAAGGAAACGCGGCTTGACGGCGACGCCATGGGCGGACAGGCCTTTGCGGGCACACGGCAAACGAAGGGATGTTCTGTTCAGCTGGAAGGCATGGGAAAGCTCAAAGGTTTGCGGTCAAGAGCGCATTGCACCAGCTGAAAGCAGAGGGCGCCCTTTTTTTATATGCGATGCCGTGCATGGATGGAGCGAACGGGAGGACGGACATGCAAAAACGGGGAATGACCTGGGCGGCGCTGCTGGCGCTGTGCGGATGCGGCACAGCGCTTGCGGCGAGGGCGCGCAGGCTGTGCCGGGGCTGGGCGGACGGGCGTTGTCCCGTTTAAGCCCCTTGCGCGGGAATATCATTGTAACCAATCGTTTGGCGCGGGCCGCCTTTTGCGGCGGCCGCGCTTTTTTTATAACAAGAAAACCGCCTGCGAGCGGCATAAAAAGCCGAAGGCGGCAAAAGGAAAAAGCGGCGACCTTTGCCGCCGGGGGAAATGCGGACCGCCGGCTGCACGGCCAACCGCAATGGGAAGGGAACCCGACAGGGCTACAAATGGCTGACCGCATTCGCCTCGAAACGCGCAGCAAGGCGCTTTGCCAAGAAAACGGCAGGCGCACTGCTGCGACAGCGATGCGGGGAAAAGGGGAAAACGGCGGCAGCGAAGGACAGGAGGAACGGGGGCAAAGCAGGCGGATGTTTTCGTTTTATGCCAAAGGCCGCGCACCTGGCGCAAAAACGGCCGGAGCAAAGGCGCCGCACAGAAAAACAGCCCGTGCAAGCGAAAGGTGATTCCGGCGCATAAAGGGAAAGCTCTTTCCCGGCCGGCGCACATTGCGCGCGAGGGGCGCCGCTATCCCCCGGCTTTGCCGGGAAATTTTCTGCGCCCAGACGGTTGCGCCGGGCCGCAGCCGCGTTTGTTTACAGTTTGTACATGAATTATCGCAAAATGTTTCAATTGCTGTTCACGGATGCGCGTTACACTTAAAAGCAAATGTAAAAAGGGGGGAATGGAGTGATTGAGGTCAGGCACCTGACGAAACGCTACGGCGCGCACGTCGCGGTGGAGGATTTGAACTTCCGCGTGGAACCGGGGCGGATTTACGGCCTGTTGGGCCCCAACGGCGCAGGCAAGACGACGACGATGAACATGATTACCGGCTGCCTTGCCGCTTCACAAGGCGACGTGCTCATCGACGGGCATGATATTTTTGAAGAACCCGTGGAGGCCAAGCGGCTTATTGGTTATTTGCCGGAAATTCCACCGGTTTATACCGACATGACCGTGGAAGAATATTTAAGCTTCGTAGCGGAAGCAAAGGGGATCGCGCGCAAGGAACGCGCCCGGCAGCTTGAGGACGCCGTGGAGCGTACGGCGCTTGGCGAGGTACGCCACCGGCTCATCGGCAACCTTTCCAAAGGGTTCCGCCAGCGCGTGGGCATTGCGCAGGCGCTGCTAGGCAACCCGGAAATCGTCATCCTCGACGAGCCCACGGTGGGCCTGGATCCCGCGCAGATCATTGAAATCCGCGATTTGATCCGCACGCTGGGCGAGCGCCATACGGTCATCCTTTCCAGCCATATCCTCTCTGAAATCAGCGCTGTCTGCGACAGCGTGATGATCATTGCCCATGGCAAGCTCGTCGCCAGCGGCACGCCGCAGGAGCTGACGCGCCTGTTCCAGGGCAAACAGACGCTGCATTTGACCGTGCGCGGCGCAGAGGATGCGGTGCGCGGTGCGCTCCGGGGCGTTGCGGGCGTGCTGGAGGCCGCCTACCGTCAGGAGGAAGGGCAAACGGTTGCAGAGCTGACCTGCGCGCCGGACGCCGACCTGCGCGAGCCGGTTTTCTTCGCTTGCGCGGCGCAAAAGCTGCCCATTTTGGAGATGCGCACGGAGACGGCCAGCCTCGAGGACATCTTCCTGGAGCTGACGCAGGAGGGTACGCCGGTTGCGGCGGCGCCTGAGGCAGATACGGCCGCCGGGGAAGGAGGGAAAGCGCAATGATGGCGATTTTCCGGCGGGAAATCAGGAGCTATTTTCACAGCGTAACGGGCTGGCTGTTCGCCGCGTTTTTGCTGTTGTTTGCGGGGATTTACACGATGGCATATTGCCTGGGCGCGGGGTATCCCAACTTTGAATACGTGCTGGCGAACATTTCATTTATCTTTCTTATTTGCGTGCCGATTTTGACAATGCGCGTCTTTGCCGAGGAACGCCACCGCAAGACGGACCAGCTGCTCTATTCGCTGCCCATCAGCCTTTCCGAGGTTGTGCTGGGCAAGTACCTGGCGATGCTGTTTGTGCTGGCGGTGCCCGTTGTAATCCTTTGCGCTTATCCGCTGATCCTCTCCAGCTTCGGTGAGGTCTCCTTCAAGATGGCGTATGCGACGCTGCTGTTCTTCTTCCTGCTGGGGGCGTGTTTGCTGTCGGTGGGCATGTTCATCTCCTCCGTCACGCAGAGCCAGGTCGCCTCGGCCGTCATCAGCCTGGTGGCGATGCTGATCCTGTATTTCCTCTCCAGCCTGGCCACGTATGTCTCCACGCAGGCGGAGGCGTCGCTGCTGGCGCTGGCGTTGCTGGCGCTTGTCGTATGCGCGATTGTATGGCTTTTGACGCGCAGCAAGACGGTGTCCATCGCGCTGCTTATTGTGCTGGTGGGAGGCATGAGCTGCTATTATGGGTTTGACAGCTCGGCGTTTGCCGGCCTGTTCCCCAAGATGATGGAGCAGCTTTCCGTGTTTGACAGGTTTTATACCGTCGTCGACGGCGTGATGGACCTTTCCGCCGTGGTGTATTACCTTTCCATCATTGGCGTGTTTGTGTTCCTCACGGTGCAGTCGCTTGAGAAAAGGAGGTGGAGCTAATGCGCCACTTGCATCATCGCTTTTCCACCCGGCGGCTGCGGGCAGGCGGTTATACGGCTGTTGCCACCGCTATTGTCATTGCCATTGCCGTGGCGGTAAACCTGTTCGTCAGCGCGCTGCCGGAGAGCGTCATCCGCAGGGACTTCACGCAGGATGGGCTCTACACGCTCAGCGAGCAGACAAAGCGCATCGTCTCCGCCGTGGAAAAAGAGGTTACGCTTTACCTTGTGAGCATCGCAGGCAGCGAGGATGCGGGCATTCAAACGCTGCTGGAGCGCTATGTAGACCTGTCGCCGAATGTGAAGACGGAGCTGGCCGACCCGGTGCAGAATCCCGGCTTTTTAAAGACGTTCGGGACAAATATGTCCATCAACAGCGTGATCGTCTCCTGCGGGGAGAAATACCGCATCGTCGATTACAACGATATCTATGTTTCCCAGTACCAATACGACGCCTATTACGGCTATACGATGAGCACCTCCTTCAACGGCGAGCAGGCGCTGACCAGCGCCATCTACTATGTCACCAGCGATACGCTGCCCAAGGTGTATACGCTTTCGGGCCACGGCGAAACGGCGCTTTCGCAGACGGTGACCGACGGCTTGTCGCAGCAGAACATGGAGAGCGCGTCGCTGAGCCTGCTGACGGAGGAAACCGTGCCGGAGGACGCTTCCGCTGTCGTCATCGCCGCGCCGCAGAGCGATATCTCCCAGGAAGAGGCGCAAAAGCTGATTGACTACCTCAACGGCGGCGGCAACGTTGTGCTCTATACGGACATGATGGACGAGGAAACCATGCCGAACCTGCTCTCCGTCGCCCAGGCGATGGGCATGACGGTCGGCGAAGGCATGATCGTCGAAGGCGACGCCAGCCACACCGTGCGCGGTTACAACTACTACCTGCTGCCCATTTTGAGCAGCCACACCATCACCGATCCGCTCATTGACGGCGGGTACTACGTCATGCTGCCGATGGCCCAGCCGCTGGAGACGCTCGACGATGGCGTCACGACTGTAACGCCCATCCTCACCACGTCCGAGGACGCATATTCCAAGCTGGCAGGCTATGAGATGACGACGACCGAGCGCGAGGATGGTGATTTGGACGGCCCGTTCAATGTCGGGCTTGTCGCCGAAAGGGACGGCGCGAAGATGGTCTGGTTCTCTTCGCCGCTGTTGCTGGATGAAAACGTCAACCTGATGATTGCCGGGGCGAACTATGACCTGTTCCTCAACGCGCTCGGCTGGATGTGCGAGCAGGAGGAGAGCGTCTCGATCCGCGCTAAATCGCTTGATGTGCAGGCGCTGACGGTGCCGCAGAGCCAGGCGTCTTTGTGGAGCGCTATCATGATCGGCGTGATCCCGTTGGCTTTGGCTGCGGCAGGCATTGTGATCTATGTAAGGAGGAAGCGCAGATGAAAAAACACAAAAAGCCTGGGCGCTTTGCAAAGCTTGCGTGTTTGCTGGGGGCGTTGGTGGTGCTCGTAGGGGGATATGCCGCCGTCAAGCACTTTACGCAAGCGCAGAGCGTCGTGGAAACGGAGATATCCTTTGAAATCGCAGGCGTTTCGCCGGAGGAGGTGAACGCGCTTTCCTGGACGTATGACGGGGAAACTCTCCGCCTGACCCGCCAGGACGGCGTTTGGTCGCTGGAGGGCGAGGAGACGTTCCCGCTGAACCAGGCGCTGGCCGACGAGATGGCGGAAAGCATCACGGGATTGACGGCGACCCACAGCATCACCGGCGTGGAAGATCCGGCGGATTATGGCCTGGAAACGCCTGCGGCGACCGTGGAGGTCGGCCTGGAGGATGGCGAGACGCTCGTCTATGAAATGGGCGACTATAATGAGCTGACGGACGAATATTACCTGCGCTTTAGCAAGAACGAGGCGCTGTATACCGTCGCTACCTCGCTGGAATCCATCTTCCCCTATGGCCGTGTCGATTTGCTGGATAAACCGGAAATCCCGTCCTTCGACAATCCCAACCATATTGTGATTGCCGGAACGGACGCGGACGTGGACCAGACATACTTTGAAGACAGCACGGGCATGACGTATACGGATGCCTATCATTGGTTCCATGTCGGCATGGACGGCAAGGCGCTGCCTTCCGACACGGAAAAGGTGGAAACGCTGCTGAGCACAATTTCCGGCATCACCTGGCAGGACTGCGCCGATACGAACGCGAGCGAGGAAGCATTGGCCGGATATGGCCTCTCTCCCGCGCAGACGACGGTGAGCGTGGACTGGACGCAGGAGCAGGCAGAAGCGGATGGGACGGACGCTGCGGCGGAGGATACGGCCGAGGAGACGGAGGATACGTCCGAGGAGCCGGAGGCTGGCGCCGCGGAGGAAACGGAAGCCGCTGCCGCGGAGGAAGCGCAAGTCGAATATATGACGTTTGAGCTGCTGATCGGCGCAATGGATGAGGAAACGGGCATGTATTATGCCGCCTTGCCGGGCAGCGCGCAGGTCTATTTGATCGACGCAGACACGGCCGAAACGCTGCAAAGCGCCACCAATGACTCGCTGCGCACGGACGATGTGCTGAACCTGGATGCGGCCAGCATCACGGGGCTGGAGTTCTCCTATGACGGCGTTACGACGCATACGCTTGTCTACACAAAGGTAGAAGCCGAAGCGGCGGAGGACGCGGATGTGGCGGAGCCCGAAGCGGAAGCCGCCCTCCCGGAGGAGGCCGAGACGGACGACGGCGAAGCAGAAACCGGCGACGAAGAGGCCCAGGAGGAATATGTCTGGCAGCTGGACGGCGTAACGGTGGATACGGAGAGCGTGGAATCGGTGCTCAGCGCGCTGACGGCGCTGCAATCCACCGGCACGGCACAGGAGGCGGCGGATGAAGAAGCCGTGCTGCGCGTGGCGCTGTTGCGCGAGAGCGACAGCTTTGACCGCGTGGAAATTGCCTTCTATGCCTATGATGCCGAGAACTATCTCTATGAATTGTTGGGCGAACGCCGCCTGCTCGTCGATGCAGGCGAAGTGGACGCAATCGCGCGCTCGCTGAAATACATTGCATCACCGTAATGTACGTTTACACAGGCAACGCTTTGGTGTACAATCAAGGCCGCCGGAAGATATTTCCGGCGGC
>DVLH01000012.1 GCA_018715585.1 Candidatus Aphodomonas merdavium | reverse complement strand
GGCTGCTTGTTCAGCCAATGCATCAGCAACATCCATGGGAGAATCCAGCGGGATCAAGCGGTTTTTGATGTCGTCCAGCGAAAACCCCAGGCGCTTTAAGGACAGGATTTGGTGGAGTTTGACGATATCCTTGTCCGTATACAGCCTTCTTCCGCCGTCACTGACGGCCGACGGCGCAAGGATTCCTTCCCGGTCATAGTGCTGCAATGCCCGCACCGTAACGCCCATCCTCTTTGCAACTTCTCCCACGGTCATATAGCCATTTGGAATCGCTCGGTTCTTTACCATTTGCATCCCCCCTTGCCATCAATATAACGCATTACGTTGCGTCACAAGCAAGCGTTTTTTTCTTTTCCGCCGGTACGCTATTCTTCCACGATTCAAACACCACCCCATCTATTTCCTTTTTTTGCTTGTTCTACAACCTCGCTCGTTGCTTTCCGCCCCTTATAACCTGCCAGTCAACCCTTCCTTCATCTGCCGCAGCCGTCTCTATCGTTTTTAGACAAGCCTTTTTTCTTTGACGAACATACAGCGAGCGCACATTTTCAATTGGAATTGACTGAAAAGCAGGCAAATGAACGACGTTTTCCAGCATCCCTTTTGTAGCCGCGCACTTGCCAACGAAATTAGCCTTTCTTTTTCGATCTCTACGTTTTGTTGTTTTCTAACACAAAAGCCGCCGGCATAAACCTGCCGGCGGCCGCCATTTATCTGATCCCATTTAAGTTTCCCCGTTCCGTTCCAGCGCACGCCGGTATTCCGAGGGGATCACGGCCCGGAACGCCGGCAGCATGCTATCAAAGCGCGCGAGAATGCCCTCTGCCTTGGGGGAACCGGTCGCATCCGCATGTTTTTGCAAAATCCCGTATAGTTCCCGGGCTTGCTCACCGGTCAGCTCGTGGATTTCCACCGAGGCAGGATTGACGCGGCGCGCCAGTTCATCCGTCTCATCCAGCACGTATGCGATTCCGCCGGACATACCGGCGGCAAAATTATCGCCCACGGGTCCGAGGATAACGGCCCGTCCGCCCGTCATGTATTCACAGCCATGCTCGCCAACGCCTTCGGCTACGGCAACTGCCCCGGAATTCCGCACGCAAAACCGTTCGCCCGCCATGCCTGCAATAAACGCATAGCCGCTTGTAGCGCCATAAAGCGCCACGTTGCCAATAAGCGCATCCCCATTCCGCCAGGCGCCCTCCCGCGGCGGGCGGACGGCCAGCACGCCGCCGGAGAGGCCTTTGCCCAAATAATCGTTTGCCTCTCCGCAAAGGGTCAGCTGCTGCCCCTGGCGCAAAAACGCGCCGAAGGACTGCCCGCCAAACCCATGCGCGCACACGTGCCGCCTCTCCTGGAGCATTGTCCCAAACGCCCTGTCCGTCGTATGCACGGCGCACGTTTCTCCGCGCAGGTTGGCGTCCGTGCGCTCCCGCAGATGAAAATCATGCGCATATTGGGGCGAAAAGTGCGTGTTGCGGGAAAACGCAATCACATCCGACAAATCTATCGGCGCGTTCTCCTTCATTTTCAGCAGATCCGCCCGGCCAACGAGCTCGTCCACCGTCCGCGCGCCCAGGCGCGCCATAATTTGCCGGAGCTCTTCGGCGACAAAAAGCATAAAACGCTCGACATATTCCGGCTTTGCGGCAAAGCGGCTGCGCAAGCGCGGATCCTGTGTGGCAATGCCACAGGGGCATGCGCCCAGATGACACGAGCGGCACATTTTGCAGCCGAGCGCAATCAGCGGCGCCGTGCCGAAGCTAAACGTCTCCGCCCCCAAAAGCAGCGCCACGGCCACATCATGCCCTGTCATCAGCTTGCCATCTGCCTCCAGGGCGACGCACCGGCGCAGGCCGTTGCGGCAAAGCACCTGATGCGCCTGAGCAAGGCCGATTTCCCAGGGCAGCCCGGCATGATGGATGCTGCTGAGCGCCGCCGCGCCTGTCCCGCCTTCGCCGCCGGAGATGAGGATGCCCTGCGCGCCCGCCTTGGCCACGCCGCTGGCAATCGTTCCCACGCCCCCGCAGGAGGCGAGCTTGACGGTGATCTGCGCGCTTTCATTGGCGCATTTTAAATCGTAAATCAGCTCCGCCAAATCTTCAATGGAATAGACGTCATGGTGCGGCGGCGGGGAGATCAGCGAAATGCCGGCCGTAGCGCAGCGGGTACGTGCCACTTCCGGGGAAACCTTGCTCGCCGGCAAATGTCCTCCCTCGCCGGGCTTTGCGCCCTGCGCCATTTTAATCTGGATTTCCTCAGCGCTGAGCAAATACTCCCGCGTGACGCCAAAACGGCCGGACGCCACCTGTTTGATGGCGGAGTTCAACGGCGTAGCAAACCGCTCCGCCAGCTCTCCCCCTTCGCCGCTGTTGGATTTCCCTCCCAGGCGGTTCATGGCCAGCGCCAGGCATTCATGCGCTTCACGCGAGATGGAACCAAACGACATCGCGCCCGTTCGAAATCGTTTGACAATGCTCTCTGCCGGCTCCACCTCGCAGAGCGGTACGGGACTACACGCATCGAAGCGGAAATCCAACAGCGAGCGGATTGTACGCGGGCCCTCGCGTTCCACCAGCGCAGCGTAGCGCTCGAACAGCTGCCTGTCGTTCTCCCGCACGGCATGTGAAAGGGCCTCAACCACCTCCGGTCGGAAGAGATGCTCTTCCTTCCCATTCCCTGCGCAGTATCGATGAACCCCCATGCGCTCCGGCGCTTCGCCTCCGCCTGATTCAAACGCCTGCGCATGATGCCAGCGCGCGTCGGCTTCAATGCGGGCAAGATCCGTACCGCCAAGAAAGTGCGGCGTGTTGGTGAAATATTCGTCCACCAGCGCAGCGTCCAGGCCAACCGCCTCAAATAGCTGCGCGCTTTGATATGCCTGTAGCGTCGAAACGCCCATCTTTGACGCAACCTTGAGCACGCCGCGCGTCAGCGCAGCATTGTAATCCGCAATTGCCTGCGCAGCGTCTTTTTTGATCTTTCCGCTCCTGCAAAGCCCGGCAATGCATTCGTGCGCCAGGTACGGATTGACGGCGCGCACGCCAAAGCCGATGAGCATGGCCAGCTGATGTACGTCCCGCGGTTCACCGCTCTCGAGCAAAACGGAAACGGCCGTGCGCTTTTTCTCACGAATAAGATGCTGCTCCAACGCGGACGCAGCCAGCAGCGAAGGAATGGCCAAGTGCGCTTGGTCCATGTTTCTATCGGACAAAACCACCACATTGGCACCGCTGCGCACCGCCGCATCACAAGCGCCAAAAAGCGCTTCCAGCGCGCTTTGAAGCGCATCCGTCTTTGGATATAAAAGCGAAACCGTGCATACATGCAGCGCGGAAGCGTTTGCGTTTTGGATGCGCGCAAGCTCCTGCGCCGTCAGCACGGGAGCGTGCAGCTCCAGTACCGCGCAGTTTTGCGCGCAAGGGGAAAGCAAATTTCCATCGTCGCCCAGATAGATGGTACAGTCCGTTTTGATGTGCTCCCGCAGCGCGTCGATGGGCGGGTTCGTCACCTGAGCGAAGCGCTGCTGAAAATACGAAAACAGCGGAGGATGCGCTTTGGAAAGCACAGCGAGCGGCTCGTCCGCTCCCATAGAGGCGACGGGCTCTTCCCCGTTTTGCGCCATTGGCATGAGTACATCGTCAATATCCTCCAAAGAATAACCGAACGCCCGGCAAAGCCGCTGGCACTGTTCCTGCGTCATTTCCGGCACGGCTTCGCCCGCATCCGAAAGGTCATCCAGGCGGAGAATGCCTTTTGTCCACTCCGCATAGGGGTGCAACCGTGCATAGCGCTCGCGCAACGCAGCGCTGTCATAAAGCTTGTTTTCGTTAATGTCCGCCATCAGCACGCCGCCCGGCTCCAATCGCCAGCGCCTGCGCGTTCGAACCGCCTCCTCCTCGAGCACGCCCGCTTCCGAGGAGAGGATGAGGCGGTTTTCCTCCGTCCATGCACAGCGCAGCGGCCGCAGCCCGTTGCGGTCCAGCGATGCGCACACCATGTCGCCGTCGCAGTAGAGCACGGCGGCGGGCCCGTCCCACGGCTCCATCATCGTGGCATAATAGCGATACAGGTCGCGGTAAGGAACGGTTTCTTCCCATCCCTGCCAAGGAGCGGGCAGCAGCACCATACCCGCAAGCGGCAGCGGCATGCCGTTCATGTTGAGAAATTCCAGCGTATTATCAAGCATTTGCGAGTCGGACCCATCCGGCAGGACGACGGGGAAAGCCCGCCGCATTGCCTCGCCCAGCACGGGAGAGGACATCGTCTCTTCCCGGGCCAGCATGCGGTCTGCGTTTCCGCGGATGGTGTTGATTTCCCCGTTGTGCAAAAGCATCCGCTGCGGATGCGCCTTAGCCCAGCTCGGCATCGTATTGGTGGAAAAGCGGGAATGCACCAGCGCAAGCCGGGAAGCATAGCTTTCCTCTTGCAAATCCTCATAAAAGCCGCGCAGCTGCTCTACAAGCATCATTCCTTTATAGACGATGGTGCGGCTGGAAAGCGAGCAAAGATAGGCCCCGGTAGATTGGCGCTCAAACGCGCGCCGGAGCAGATAAAGCCTGCGGTCAAACGCAATGCCGGGCTGTACGCCGCTTGGACGTGCAAGAAAGCACTGGCGAATGCAGGGCATGGTACGCCTCGCCGCCTCGCCCAGCAGCTCTGGATGGCACGGCACATCACGCCAGGCAAGGATTTCAATCCCTTCCACCGCTGCAAGGCGCGCAAAAATAGCGCATGCATCCTGCGCCCCGATTGCATCGCCCGGCAGAAAAAACATGCCCACCCCGTAATTGCCCGCGCCGCCTAGGCAAACGCCCTGCGCCTGTGCCCAGGCGGCAAAGAGCACATGCGGCAGCTGCGTGAGGATTCCCACGCCGTCGCCCGTGGTGCCCAGCGCATCGCTGCCCGCGCGGTGCGCCAGCCGCTCCACGATTTTCAACGCGTCCGACACCGTGCGGTGCGACGCGGCGTGCCCCAAATCCACCACCGCACCCACGCCGCAGGATTCATGTTCCATTTGCGGGTCATACAGCGGGTAGTCGTCCTTCATTGCACGTTCCTCCTGCGGTTATTTGTTTTCAAGCAGCTTTGCGGCATATTCGGCCAGCCGCATACCGTGATTCATCGCGCCCCGCTGCAAAAAATGGTGCGCCTCCGGTTCGGTCATGCCGTGCGCGCGTATCAAGTACGCCTTTGCTTCATCAACCGCCTGTTTTTCAAAAGGAGAACGCTTTTCCCGGCGCATGCGCCGCATCTGTAGCAGCATGTTCACCGCGCTTGCCAGTTCTCCCTTGGAGCAGGGAGCGCTCAGGCGAAAGAGCGACGGATGGCTGCACAGCGCAAGCTGGTCCGGCCTGCCGATAACAAGCAGCGCCGCCCCGGCATCCAGATCCCATGCAAGTTCATCCGCCGTTGCATCGGGCAGGCGGCAGGAACAAACCACCACCGCATCGCCGCACGTGGCAAGCGTCCGCTTGACGGCGCCTGCCGACGTGCACAGGCGAAAGACGGGATAGCCCGCCTCTTCCAGCGCCTTTGCGTACTGAGCGCATTTCGCCTCTCCCGCAAAAGCAACGATGACCTTTGCCATATCCCGTCCTCCTTTCGCCTGTGCTGTACAAAAAAGCCTCTCAGAAGGTTACGAGGTATTGCTCGATTTCCCACGCGCTGATATGCGTGCGGTAAGCGTCCCATTCTTTCTTTTTGCCTTCAATATATTGCGTCTTTACATGTTCGCCAAGCGTGGCGCAGATCAGTTCGTCCGCCTCCAGGGCATCGATGGCTTCCCGCAGCGTTCCCGGCAGGTTGCGGATGCCTTTCGCCTCGCGCATAGCATCGTCCATGGCAAAAATATTCTCCGTGATCTCCTGCGGCGGCGTCAGCCCTTTTTCAATGCCGTCGAGGCCGGCGGCCAAACAGACAGCCAGCGCCAAATAGGGGTTGCACGCAGGGTCCGGGCAGCGCAGTTCCACGCGGGTGGCCTGGCCGCGCGCGGCAGGAATGCGGATCAGCGCGGAACGGTTGCTGGCCGACCAGGCCAAATAGCACGGCGCTTCATAGCCCGGCACAAGCCGCTTGTAGCTGTTCACCAGCGGGTTGGTCACCGCCGTCATGCCGCAAACGTGCGAGAGCAGGCCGGCAATGAACGCATAGGCGTCGCGGCTAAGGCCACGCTTGTCGCTCGGGTCGGCAAAGATATTCTTTCCGTCCCGGAAAAGGCTCATATTGGTGTGCATCCCGCTGCCATTGATGCCAAAGACGGGCTTGGGCATGAATGTAGCGTGCAGCCCGTTCTTTTGCGCCAGCGTTTTTACGGCGAGCTTAAAGGTCATGATGTTGTCGGCCGCGGTGAGGGCGTCTGCGTATTTAAAGTCAATTTCGTGCTGCCCTCTGGCAACCTCGTGGTGCGACGCCTCAATTTCAAAGCCCATCTGCTCCAAGGTCATGCAGATTTCACGCCGCGTGCTCTCGCCATGGTCCAGCGGGCCCAGATCGAAATAACCGGCTTCGTCGGACGTTTCAGTCGTGGGATGGCCTTTCTCATCCGTCTGGAAGAGGAAAAACTCGCATTCCGGGCCGACGTTAAAGGAATATCCCATCTCGGCCGCCTTTTTTAGCAGCCGCTTGAGCACGCCGCGCGGATCGCCGACAAACGGCGTCCCGTCCGGGTTGTAAACATCGCAGATCATCCTCGCCACCCGGCCTTGTTGAGGGCGCCAAGGAAGAATGGTGAAGGTATCCAGGTCCGGATAGAGGCACTGGTCGCTCTCATGGATGCGCACAAAGCCCTCGATGGAGCTTCCGTCAATCATGATTTGGTTGTTGACGGCTTTTTCAATCTGGCTGGCCGTGATCGCTACGTTTTTCAGCTGGCCGAAAATATCCGTAAACTGCATGCGGATAAACTCCACATCGCCTTCGCGAACCATGCGGATAACGTCATCCTTGCTGTATTTGCTCATTGCAACGCCCTCCCTTGACAAAATAAAAAGAGTAAGGCAGCCAACGACATGGCCTCCTTGCTCTGTCGGGGGTTATGATAGCAGACACGGGCGCCCTTGTCAAGCGCATAATTTAAATTTTTTCGCATCCGATTTTCATTTTGCGCGTTTCCGATTTGATGTTTTTTTCTCAAAAGGTTTATCTCTCAAGCCACACGAGAATGCCGACCGCTGTCTCGCGTTTGGGATTTGATTCTTTTTATCCATCTGCCTGCAATTTTTTCTTTTCCCTGTTGACAAGCCTTTTGCGCCGTGCTACAATCTGCGCTAATTTCATATCCAAAGCGATGCGGAAGCAAAGTATCCCGGATAAGCGCGTCTCAGAGAGCGGGCGGCGGTGTAAATCCCGCACGTGCTCCCGGGGGAAGAACCCTTCCAAGCCCAAACCCAACGCAGCGCCCTGCGCTGCCAGTAGGGGCGGCGTGCGGGCGGCACGTTACAACCGCCGGGGTTTGTTAGAACCCGCAAAGAAGCAAATCAGGTGGCACCACGGAGCGGCGGCCTTCGTCCTGAAATCAAAGGACGGCAAGCCGCACAACAAAGGAGGGTGCCTTTTTATGTGTTCCATTTTTGCAATCGACGGCAAAACGGTTTCAAAAGAAAAACTGCAACGCTTGTTCGCGCGCACGCACTCGCGCGGGCCGGACATGAGCCGCATGATCGAAATCCCTTGCGGATACATGGGGTTCCACCGTCTGGCAATTATGGGCCTGGACAAGCGCGGCATGCAGCCCTTCCGGCTCGGGAACAACTTTGTGGTGTGCAACGGGGAGCTGTATGGCTTTCGCCCGCTGCGCGACAGGCTGATGGCAAAGTATTCTTTCGTCAGCCAATCGGACTGCGAAATCCTCCTGCCTCTTTATGAGGAGTATGGCCTGGATATGTTCCGCGCGCTGGACGCGGAGTTTGCCCTCGTCCTGTACGATGAAAAGCTGGGCGGGCTTGTTGCCGCGCGCGATCCCATTGGCATCCGCCCGCTCTACTACGGCTTGCTGCCGCAGGGCGGCATCGCCTTTGCCAGCGAGCCTAAAAACCTCGCCGGCCTTTGCGATTCCATCCTTCCCTTCCCACCGGGCCATTATTGGGCCGACGGCGCTTTCGTCCGCTATGCCGATCCCGCCCGCGCAGATCAATACATCATGGCGGAAGAACCCGTCGTTTGCGCCCAGCTGCGTCGTTTGCTCCTTGCCGGCGTCAAAAAACGCCTGGACGCCGATGCGCCCATCGGCTTCTTGCTCTCGGGCGGGCTGGATTCCTCGCTCGTATGCGCCATTGCCGCGCGCGAGATCAAAAAGCCCATCCGCACCTTTGCCATCGGCATGGATACGGATCCGATCGACCTAAAATATGCAAGGCAGGTTGCCGACTTCATCGGCAGCCAGCACACGGAAGTCATCATCACCAAGCACGACGTGCTCTCTGCGCTGCCCACGGTGGTTGAGCTGCTCGCCACATACGATATCACAACCATCCGTGCCAGCATCGGCATGTACTTGCTGTGCAAATACATCCACGAACAAACGGACATCCGCGTGGTTTTGACCGGGGAAATTTCCGACGAACTGTTCGGGTATAAATATACGGATTTTGCCCCCAATCCCTCCGCTTTCCAGCGCGAAGCCGAAAAGCGCATCCGCGAGCTGCACATGTATGATGTGCTGCGCGCTGACCGCTGCATTTCCGTCAATTCCCTGGAGGCGCGCGTCCCCTTTGGCGATTTAGCGTTCGTCCGCTATGCGATGGCGATTGACCCGGCGCTCAAGATGAACCGCCACAACATGGGAAAATACCTGCTGCGCAGGGCATTTGCGGCAGACCACCTGCTGCCGGAAAACATTCTTTGGCGGCAAAAGGCGGCGTTTTCGGACGCCGTGGGCCATTCCCTTGTGGACCATCTAAAAGCGCTGGCGGAAGAAACTTACTCCGATTCGGAGGCAAACGAACGCTGCGCGCGCTACCGGCATGCCCGTCCTTTTACAAAAGAAAGCCTGCTCTACCGGGAACTCTTTGAGCGCTTTTATCCCGGACAAAGCGCCATGATTGCCGGTTTCTGGATGCCCAACAAAACCTGGCCCGGCTGCAACGTAAACGACCCATCCGCGCGTGTGCTGGCAAACTACGGAGAAAGCGGCAAATAAACCGCATTTCTTCCCTGCCGGCCTACGGAAAGCAAAGCCCCCTGCGCGGAGGGATGCAGCACCGGCTGCAAACCGCCGCGAGGGGGCAGAGCAGGCCGTGGGCGCGCCCTGCGCCCAGGCTCATTGGCTGTTTTTCTTCGTCCGGCTATAGGCGAGCACAAGCGCCAGGATAATCACGCCCTGCGCGATTTGCCGCCCTGCCTCGGGAATGTTCACAATCGTCAGGAAGTCGTTGAGCACCGTCATGATCACTGCGCCTGCAAGCGTTCCCACATAGCCGCCCTTGCCGCCGGTGATGGCCGTACCGCCGATGACGACAGCCGCAATGCTGGAGGTATTGTAGCTCGTGCCGACGTCCAGGAAGCTCGTTCCCGTGTAGCCTACCAGGAAAAACCCGGCAAGCGCGGCAAACGCCGCGGAAAGAATATATACGGAAAACGTAATTGCCCCCGTATTGATGCCGGAAAAGCTCGCCGCCTGTTCGCTAATGCCAACGGCGTATATTTTGCGTCCATACGGCGTCTTGCGCAAGAGCACAATGGCCGCGGCAGCCAGCACGAGCCAGACAATGACGATGCCGGACACCACGCCGAAAAGGCTTTGTCCGCACATCTGCCGCAGCGCCGGCGCGGCGTTGCCCTTGGGCGCCCCTTTTGTATAAATCAGGAAAATACCCTGAATAATTGTGCCCACGCCAAGCGTCATGATAAACGGCGGAATCTTGAGAAATTTAACGCCAAACCCGTTTACAATACCAACGACCAACCCCATGCACACAACCAGCAGTAACGCCATAGGGATGCTCGCATCGTTCCCGCTCATCACCTGCGCGCCGATCACGTTAGCGAATGTAATCACGTTGGCGATGGAAAGGTCAATGCCGCCCGTGAGAATGGCGAACGTCTGGCCGATGGCGGCAATCCCCAGGAAGCTGGAGAGCCGCAAAATCCCCGCCACGTGGTTAAACTGCAAATATCCCGGCGAGGCTATCTGTGCGATAAGTAACACGGCAGCCAAAATGATGTAGACCATCAGCTGCGATGTTGCCAGCTTCACTTTGAAAGCGTGTAATGATTTGCTTTTCATTTCTGCCTGTCCCTCTCTTTCTCTGCGTTATTTCCGCTTGCGCAGGGCGCTTAGGGACAGCGCGGCGATGAGAATCACGCCCTGGCAGATGTACTGATAAAAAGAGGAAACGCCAAAGAGGTTGAGCATATTGTTGATGATGGTGATGATAAATACGCCCGCAATCGTCCCCAGGGGATCGCCAACCGCGCCTGTCATGGCCGTTCCCCCCACCACCGTAGCGGTGATGGCGTTCATCGAAAAGTTCTTTCCCACGGTCGCATCGCCCGAGTTCATCCGGGCAGAAAGGAAAATGCCCGCCACAGCCGCCAGCACGCCTGCCATGGCGTAAGCCGCAAACTTGACGCGTTCTACTTTGATGCCGGTAGAATAGGCGGCGTTTTCATTGCCGCCCAGCGCGCGCAGCGCCTTGCCGTACGCCGAACGGTTTGTAATCACCCGCACGGCAAAGAGCAGCAGCAAAAACAACAGCAGCGGGAAGTAGCCTTCCAACCCCCGCGTCATAAACCGCCTAAACGCGGAGTGGACGCTCCCGCCCGGTTTATCCATGATGAAAAGCGCGCCGCCCTCGTAAATGGCCGTCGTCGCCAGCGTGACGATAATCGGCGCAAGGCGCCCTTTTGTAATCATCAGCCCGTTGAACGCGCCGCACACCAGGCCGGCCGCAAGCGCCGCAAGCACGGCGGGAACCCACCCCAGCCCCGACTCCGTGTTCATCAGCGTTACGCATAGCACGTTCGTAAACGAAACGATTGGACCAAGCGATAGATCAATGCCACCTGTTAGGATGACGAGCGTCTGGCCCAAAGCAACCATCAACAGCGGAAACGCAGAAAGCACCTGGTTGAGCAAATTCCGCTCGGTAAAAAAGGAGTCGCTGAAAAAGCTTACGAACACCATCAGCAGGATCAAAAAGGCGTAAATGATCACCAACTGGCTATTCTTCCGCCAAAAATGCTTATCAAGCCCCTGCCGTTTCATCATTGCCCATCACCTGCCTGTGCTTGTTTTTGTCCCACACCCATCGCATAGCGCATGATGGTCTCCTCGTTAATGTCTTCCTTTTCCAGGATGCCGCTGACGCCGCCTTCATACATCACCAGTACCCGGTCGCTCATGCCGATGACTTCCATGAGATCGCTGGAGTTCATGATGACCGCAACACCCTCGGCAGCCAGGCGCTGCATGATGACATAAAACTCCCGCTTCGCCTCCACGTCGATACCGCGCGTCGGCTCGTCAAAAAGAATCACCTGCGGATCAATCGCCAGCTCTTTGCCGAGCACGACCTTCTGCTGGTTGCCGCCCGAAAGGCTGTGGACCGGGTGTTCCATGTTGCCCACTTTAATGGAGAGCTTATCGATGGTATCCTTGACGAATGCTTTTTCTTTGCGGCTGTCGATAAAAACGCCGCCGTTCATACGCTTTCCCAGGCTGGATATGGCCGTATTGTGGCGGATGCTCAGCTCCAAGAGCAAGCCCTGGTTTTTGCGGTCTGCCGGAACGAGTGCGACGCCGTTTTTGATCGCCTGTCCGGCGTTGCGCGCCTTGAGCTTGCGCCCTTTTAAGAACACCTCGCCGCTGCTGAGCGGGTACAGCGCGCTCAAAGCATTCAGCAGTTCGGACTGGCCATGGCCCTGCAGGCCCGCCACGCCAAGGATCTCGCCTTTTTTTACCGTAAAGGAAATATCCTTGAGCTTTCCGTCGGGGCTCGCCAGGTGTTTTGCCTCGAACACAGTCTCACCGCAAACGGGCGCTTGCTTTTGCGGGAATGTGCCTTCCAGCGAGCGGCCAATCATCATGCGGATCAGCGCGTCCTCGTCCATCTCGCGAATCAGCCGTGTTCCTACATAGTTCCCGTCCTTGAGCACTGTCACCCGGTCGCCAATGGCGAATATTTCCTCCATCCGGTGGGAAATAAAGATAATCGTCTTCCCCATGGCCGTCAGGTTGCGGATGATGGCGTATAGCCTCTCCACCTCCTGCTTGGCCAGCGCGCTCGTCGGCTCGTCGAGGATGATCAGTTCCGGCTCGCGCACGAGGATTTTCAGGATTTCCGTCATCTGCTGCTGAGCGACGGAAAGTTCGCCCACCAACATGGCCGGGTCCACATGGATGCCGTATTGGTCCATCGCGGCCAGCACGTTGCGCCGGAGGGCTTTGCGGTCAACCAAACCAAACTTATCGCGCGGCTCGGCGTTAAGATAAACGTTTTCCTCCACCGTCATCTGCGCCACGAGGGTCAGCTCCTGAAACACCATCGCGATGCCCAGTTTCTGGCTCTGCTGCGGGTTTTTGATCGTCACGCGCTTACCTTGCCAGAAAATCTCCCCAGCGTCTGCGCGGTAAAGCCCCGCCAAGATTTTTAAAATGGTGCTCTTGCCTGCACCGTTTTCTCCCGCCAGCACATGCACTTCGCCCTTTTCACAGGAAAAGTTGACATGATTGAGCGCCTGCACGCCGGAAAACGCCTTGGAGATGTTCTCCATTTTTAAAATTTCCTTTGACACGCTGCCTCCCCCACCCATTTGCGTTGCGCTTTTTAGTTAGGCCCACCGGCGAGTGCCGGTGGGCCCGCAAACAATTGCTAGTTTGTAAAATCAGTCGGCGTAAAGCTCCGCAAGCGCTTCGTCGTCGAGCTGCGTCAGCACCCAATAGCTATCGGGCATATCGGCGCGGTAGTACTCGTCCACGTTCTCCTCGGTGACGACTTCCATCTCCATAACGACGTTGCTGGGCACTTCTTCACCGTTGAGCGCCTTAATGACGACGCGCAGCGCTTCGGCGCTGGTGTAGGTGGGATTGCTCGGGGCGATGCAGCTCAGGCCGTTATCGCGGTTTTCCACCCACGCGCGGATCATGCCGTTGTTGCCTTCGCCGGACATCGGAACCAGCGGCCGGCCGGCGGCGATGAACGCATCGATTGCGCCCTGGGTCATCGCGCCGCCCTGGGACCACACACCGTCAATTTCCGGATAGGCGGAAAGCATGGATTCCACGGCAGCCTTGCCCTTGGCATAGTCCCAGTCCGCATTGGCGGAACCGAGGATTTCGATTTCCGGATACTGGGCAAAGACTTCCTCGGCGCCTTCCCAGCGCAGGGAGTCCGTCGTCGTGCCGGCGGTACCGTTGAGGACGATGATCTTGCCCTTGCCGTCAAGCGCTTCAACAAGGAACTCCGCGTTGATGCGGCCGAATTCCTTCTCATCGATGCCGACGGTGGCAACCTGCATGTCGGTATCCACAACGTTGTCAAAGGAGACGACCTTGATGCCCGCTTCGGTGGCCTCTTCCACCGCGGGGGCCAGCGCTGTCGGGGAGGCGGCCGTGATGACGATTGCGTCAACGCCCTTGGTGATCATGTCTTCCACGTCGGAAATCTCCTTGGAGATATCGTCGTTGGAGTTGGTGATATAATATTCGCTGATGACACCTTCCTCCTGGAGGCGCTTGGCTTCGGCTTCAAATTCCGCCACCATCTGGGCGCGCCAGGAGTTGCCGACGGAGTAGTTGACCAGGGCTACTTTGTAACCCTCGGCGCAAGCGGCTCCCGCAAGGCACAGGGCCAGCGTGAGGGCCAGGATGCATGCGAGCATTTTTTTCATAATGAAAACCCTCCTTAAAAAATATACATGCCGCAGGGAAGGCCGCGCCCTCCGCGCGGGGATGCCGGATTAAAAAAACAGCCGTGCCGCATTGCCGCCCAGGATCATTTCCTTGTGGGCGTCCGAAATGGCGGGATGCTGCGCTACCAGGTCAATGAGCTGCTGGTAAGTTGCATGATTGATCATGCCCGGATAATCGGACGACCACAGCAGCCTTTCCGGCCCCAGCGCCCGGTATCCTTTTTCGATGATAGATTGCGCCTGCGGGAACGGATAACGCTCGCACGCCTCGCCCGCTCCGCCAAAGTAGACGGGAACCGTTGACGTGTCCAGCCAGATATTTTCCTGCGCCTGCGCCGTTTCCAGCAGGAAATCATACGCTCCCTGCGCTGCGCGCGGCCCAAAGCAAGCGTCCGCCCCCATATGGCAAATGATAAAGCGAATGTCTTGATAGCGCTGCGCCAGCGCCCGGATGTCCTCCAGATCCGCCTGGGTAAAGGGATGAATGAACGCCGGCTGGCGGTAATCGTTCACGCATTGCCACACGGGCGCGCAGGTCTCGTCCGTCATCCGGCGGCCGGGCGCGCATTGGAACGTGGAGTCCGTCTCCACCTTAAAGCCGAAAAGCGGCGTGTTATCATAGAGCGCCGCAAGTTCCCGCGCAGCGTCCTCGCCCTTGTTGATATCCACAAGCGCGACGCCCTTGAAGCGGTCGGGGTACTTTGTAACCGCTTCAATGAAATAATCGTTGTGATAGCCGTAATACGGGTTCGCCATCAGCAGCGCTTTTTGCACGCCGCGCCAGTCCATATAACCCAGCAGCATTTCCGCCGTGGAGCGGACGGATTCAAAGCTCGGCGGCAATAACTGCACCACGCGGTTGCCGATTTGGACCCGGCCCAAGCTCAAGCCCGTCATCGGCTGGCCCTGTGTAATACCCGCCACATAGGGATAGATGTGCGCATGAATGTCGATCACCGTCATTCTTCTCTCCCCCTGTCGCTGCACCGCCACAAATGGCGCACCTGTTTTTTCGTATCATATCGTAGGGAAAGGACAGTGTACATGCAATTTGTTTGGATCGTCTTAAGATTTCATTTTGTTTTGCAGCGGCTTTCACTGCCGGCCGAAAGTGTGTAGGCCAAACGCATACGACATAAACGCAGCGTAAAAATAGCAGAAAATAAAAAAAGAAAGCGTAAAATCCCTGCGCCTAAAGCTTCCTTTTGCGCCTATTTCCCATGCCGCCATCCGCCTTGGGACACCTTAAATTCTGAAGGGCTCATACCCGTGTATTTTTTAAACGCAGAGCTAAAATAAGCGGCGCTGTCGTATCCGCAGGCGACGGAAATTTCATAAATCTTCTGGTCGGTCCCTGTCAACATGCGCATGGCATTTTCCATGCGGATGCTGATAAGATAATCGGTAAACGTCACACCTGTTTCATTTTTAAAGAGCGTGCTAAAGTGTGCTGTGCTCAGATAAATCGCTGCAGCCACATCCTCGATGGACAGCTCAGACTGGCTATAATGATCTTTGATATATGTCATTGCCGTGGCAACCGGCTTGGAATAGCGGCTCTGCCGGCTTTTTAGATATTGGCACAGGCGCATTACCGTCTTTTCAAGCTCTGCCATCGCTCCATCGAGATTGCCCCTTGTCGTAATATGCTTGAGCTCCAAAAGAGGGTCGTCAAACACGTTTGAAAGCGCTTCGCCCATCGCGAAAAGCGCGCTTTCCAGCCGGGCAAACAAACGGCTGACGCGCAGCATCATATAGAGGTAGGATTCCCCTCCCTTTTGGCGCAAATAGCCTGCTAAGCGGTATAAGACCTTGCCGGCTTCTTCCTCATCCGCACGTTTCACTGCTTCGGTCAACTGCTCATCCAACTCTTCCTCGTTCTCCTCCGCAGGCAGGTCCAGCTGCGAATAATCGGCAATGTCGGAATAGAAAATTGTCGAATCCAGGCCCGTCAAAAAGCGGTAGCCCATCGCCGTTTCGCACTGGGCGGCACATTGGCCCGCCATGCGAATCCCTTCAAAGACATCGCTGACTGCCAGCGTCACCTCCGCCTGGAGCGTGTCGGAACGGATAAACCTTCGCGCGGCGGAGATGGCCTCGTCCCGCCGGGAAAGTACTTCCTGCCTATCCCGGCCAACGAGGAAAAAGCCCAGGCGTGCTCCGGATTGGTCTGTAACATAGCCACCCTTTCGCTGCACAGCCTCACCGAAGTCCAGCAATTTCTTTTCCAGCTCGTACCGCACCGCTTCAGGGTAGGCAGCATAGTGCTCCCGTCCCAGCTCAATTAACACCATGCACAGCCATGCGCCACAATCAAGCTGCGCCCGCTTGCACTCCCGTTCAAGCGCTTCATCGCTCATCTCCGCATGTGCCGCGGCGCGCAAAAGTGCCGCCGCTGTGTAGCGGTGCATCTGCCGCGCCTGCCCGCAACGGGCGACCACCTTTTGCAAAATCCCCAGGAACTCCTCCATGTCAATCGGTTTTAGGACATAGTCGATCACGCCCAGGCGCACCGCCTGACGGGCATATTGGAAATCATCATACCCGCTGATGATCACCACCGCCATCTGCTCGTTGCGTCCCTTTGCCCAGCGCGTCAACTCCAGACCATCCAGTAGCGGCATCCGGATGTCGGTAATGAGGATGTCCGGCAGCTGCCGTTCCATCAGCTGGCGTGCTTCCTGGCCGTCCGCCGCCGTGCCGATCACGTCAATGCCGAGGCTTTTCCAATCAATCCCGGCCTTGAGTCCTTCGAGAATGATTTCATTATCATCGCACAACACGGCGCTATACATAGAAATCCTCCCCCGTCACCTTGGGTATACGGATGCTCACCTCTGTCCATTCTCCCAGGCGGGAACGCACCCGCACACCGTAATCAGAGCCATAGAAGAGCTTTACACGCTCGTTAACGTTAAAAAGTCCATACCCCTTTTGACCAGTGCGCGGGCGGTTAAGGGCATCCAGGTCCTGCTGCATGCGGCGCACCGTCTCCTCGCTCATGCCCACGCCCGTATCCCGCACGGTCAGCGTGATCTCCTTTCCTTCCTCCACCACGCACACCAGAATTTCCCCGGCGCCATCTTTGGGCTTGATACCGTGGTAAATTGCGTTTTCCACCAACGGCTGAAGGAGCAGCTTTAGCGTTTTATACTGCTCTATCTCCGGCTCCACCTCGATGCCATACTGGATTTTCTTCGAATAGATCATGCTTTCAATGATCAAATAGCTGTGCACATGACGGATCTCGTCATGAATGGTGATCACTTCTTTGCCGCGGCTGAGCGCAACCATAAACAGTGTCGAAAGCGCCTCCAGCATCTGCTGGGCCTGTTCCATTTTGCCAAGGCGCAAAAGCCAGCGCACCGAGTCCAGCGAATTATAGAGAAAATGCGGCGTAATCTGTGCCTGGAGCACTTTCAGTTCTGACTGGCGCAGCTTTTTTTGCTCGTTGACCACCTGATCAATCAGGCGCTGCGTCTCATCGAGCATGGCGTCAAAGCTGTTGGACATGCGGCCGATCTCGTCGTGGTATGTGGAATTGACGCGCTCGGAAAGGTCGCCCGATTCCACCTGCGCCATAATCTTTTCCAGCTTGCGCAGCGGCCGCGTTACGGTATCGGAAACAACCATGCCGCCAAAAATGGACGCGCCGATCATCAACAAAAGCGATATGCTGACCGCCACCGCCACCGAATCGGTGCTGCGCGTGATTTCTTTTTTGGGGATTGCGCCCAGTATTTTAAACCCGGACTGCGCCAGCGGGCGGCAAACCATGAGAAAGTCCGGATCCGGCAGCAGCGCAGGCTCGCCGGATACGAGCTGCGCCTGTGCCACCGCGCTTTCAATCGCCTTATCCTGCGGCGCGCTGCCGCCAGAAAACGTTAAGCGATACATGATGTGCCCGTCGGCATCCAGCAGATATATGTTCCCCTGCCCGGCGAGGCCGCGTTCCATGATCGTCTCCAGCTGTTTGACCTCAATGTCCGCCATGACGATACCGCAAACGTCGCCGCTCGCTTTATCCACAAACGGCACGCCGATGGACAGATAGCTATCGTCAATCGTCTTAACGGCGTAACTGTATTGGTGAACCGGAAACCACACAGGCTGGTCGCTTTCAAAGATCTGCCGATACCAAGGACGTTCCAGCACATTTTCCACCTTGAAGGACGCGGCGTTGGATTTATACTTGCCCCCATTTTCCCCGATGACATAAAGGCCGAAAAGATTGTCCCGGGAAGCCACCGAAAACGCCAGCTCCATGCTGCCTTCTAGGTCGGCGGAGTATTGCTCCTTGATGTCCGCAAATTCGCGCCGCATCAACCGCTGCATGGCAATATCCTCCGCCGTATTCTGGCAAAGGGTTTGCATTTCAAAAAACAACTCGTCAATTGCCGCGCAAACCATGTCCGTCGTGGCCACAGTCTTTTCGCGCGTGGTGTTCATGATTACCCGTGCGCTAACGCCGTATGCCAGCACTCCCACAAACAGCACCGGAATCACCGACAGTATAAGAAAATATACCTGAAGCCGGGGCCGCAGGTCCATGCGCATCAGCAGTTTGTGCATTTCCCGGCCTCCCTTCTCAATACGCGGTGTTGAAAATCTCTCCGGCATTTTGCGCATTGATAATCCGGTATGGGGACATTACGCTCGGGAACGGCTTTGCACCGCGTTCAATCTGGCGGACCAGCGTCATCACTACCTGGCCCCATTTGGGATTGCTCTCCACCGATCCCAAATACTCACCGGCAATAATCGCCTTGCATACATCCTGGATGCCGTTGATAGAGACAATTTGCACGTCTTGTCCCGGCTTGAGCCCGGCCGCTTTGAGCGCTTGCAGCGCTCCCAAACCGTCCTCATCGCTGTGGGCAAACACGGCGTTAAACGTAATGCCGCTTTTGGTAAGGCTGATGATGGCATCCTCCATTGCCTTTTGGGCCGTCACCCGGTCAAAGCTGCTTTCGGCGGTATAGATTATTTTCATATTGTCCTGTTGCTGCAAGCCGCGCCGGAACCCCGCCGCGCGCGCCTTGGCCACCGGCGAGGACGGAGTGCCGGACACTTCCACAATGCGGCATGGTTCGCCGTCAAAAGCCTCTTGCAGCATCTGTGCGCAAAGCTCGCCTTCGCGCTGGTAATCGGTATAGACAAGCGAGGTATAGTCCTCTCTTTCCAACCCTTCCGGGTCGCTTTGCATGAGGATGACCTCCACCCCCATCTGCCGCGCCTGCGCCAACACGTCCTTTAGGGCCGCCGGTTCGTTCGGTGCAATGACGAGATAATCCACCCCCGCCTCCAGCAGGCTCTTGCAGTCCTCCACCTGCCATTGGGTGGTATACTCCTGCGGCGTATGATAAAGCAGGCTGGACGTTTCTGTGTTGCAGGCCACGCGAAAGCTGTTGATCTGCGCTGTGCTCCATGGGTTTTCCTTTTCCACCTGCGAAAAACCGATCAGGATTTTTTCCTCCTCCGGCTCTTGCTGCGGCGCGCCGGCGCAGCCCGACATGACAGCCAAAGCGAGCAGCAGCAAAACAAGCAGCGCTTTTTTCATGCCTGCAAGCCCTCCTTGCGTTTCAGCGGGCGGCGTATTTGAACCGTCATTCCATCCACATCGTCACCGGGCTTGAGTCAATCCCTTCTATCAGAAGCGGAATGGCATAAACGCGGCCCAGGTTCCCGCTCCGCAGCGGCGAAAGGTTCACATCTTCAATGACGAGGACGTAATGATCATGCTCTGCGCCAAGCATCAGGCGGTGGGTCGCCGGGCCATCTTCTCCATGCGCATAAGAAGCAAGCGAAACAAAGTCCAAAGCC
>DVLH01000069.1 GCA_018715585.1 Candidatus Aphodomonas merdavium | reverse complement strand
CTGATGCCGCCTTTCCCGCCATCCGCCAGGCCGTCGTCTTGGCCGGCGGAACCGGCACGCGCCTGAGGCCTTTCACCGACAGCCAGCCCAAACCGATGTATCCCTTCGAAGGCAAACCCTTCCTGCAATATCTGCTTGAACAGCTCCGCTCCTTCGGCATGGAGGAGGTCGTGCTGCTGCTGGGCTATCTGCCCGAAAAAATCATGGACGCCTTTGGCGACGGCTCGCGCTTTGGCGTGCGCATCCGCTATGAGGTAACGCCGGTTGAATATGAAACGGGCGCGCGCCTGCGCGCCGCCCTCGGCCGCCTGCGCGATGCGTTTTTGCTGCTCTACTGCGACAATTATTGCCCGATTGATTATCCCCGCCTTTCGCAAACTTTTTTTCACAGCGGCGCAGCCATCTGCCTGAGCGCCTACGCCAACCGCGACGGCTATACGCGCTCCAACCTGCGCGCCGCGCCGGACGGGCGCGTGCTCGTCTACGACAAACAGCGGCAAACGCCCGGCCTCTCCGGCGTGGACATCGGCTATGCGCTCGTGCGGCGCGAGGCCGTCGAGCGGATGCCCGAGCAAAACGGCAACTTTGAGGCGCTCGTCTATCCTGCATTGGCGCAGGAAGGCAAGCTCTACGCCGCCTTTACCGAGCATCGGTATTATTCCATCGGCTCCTGGGAGCGCATCGCCCTTGCGCGCGCGTTCTTTTCGCCGCGCAAGTTCGCCTTTTTGGACAGGGACGGCACGCTGAACGAACGGGCGCCCCGCGCGCAGTATATTACTACCCCGGAAGCGTTCATATGGCTTCCCGGCGCACGCCAGGCCGTGCGCAAACTAAAGGAAGCAGGCTATACGGTGCTGCTCTTTACCAACCAGCCCGGCGTGGCGCGCGGAGCGATGACGGAAGCGGACCTCGCCGCCGTGCACGAAAAAATGCGCCGCGAGCTTCAGCAGGCCGGTGCGGACATCGACGGCATCTACTGCTGCACGCACGGCTGGGACGAAGGCTGCCCCTGCCGCAAGCCCAAGCCGGGCCTGCTCTATCAGGCGCAGCGCGATTGGTCGTTCGACCTGACGCGCGCCGTCGTCTTTGGCGACGATGCGCGCGACGAGGCGGCCGCCCACGCGGCCGGATGCCGCTTTGAGGGTGTTTCGCCGCAACGGCCGCTGCTACGCGCCGTGGAGGACTATTTGGAGGGAAAAGCATGATCATTTCCAAAACGCCGCTGCGCTGCTCATTCTTTGGCGGCGGTACGGATTTCCGCCAGTATTATGAAAACGCGTCGAGCGGTTTTGGCTGCGTGCTGAGCACGGCGCTGAACATGCACGTCTATATCACCGTCAACAAAAAATTCGACGATAAAATCCGCCTCTGCTACGCCGGCAACGAGCTGGTGGACTCGGTGGAGGAGGTGCGCCATAACATTATCCGCGAAGCGCTCAAGCTCACGGGCGTCACCCGGTCCATCGAGATCGTCTACCAGGCCGACATCCCGCTGAGCACGGCGGGCGTAGGGCTCGCTTCCTCCAGCGCGCTGGCCGTAGGCGTGCTCAACGCCCTGCATGCCTACAAAGGCGAGTACGTCCGGCCCGACCAGCTTGCGCGCGAGGCGGCGCACATCGAAATTGACCTGCTGGGCCAGCGCATCGGCATCCAGGACCAGTTTGCCGTGGCATTTGGCGGCTTCAACCGCTACCGCTTCCACCGCGCCGGCAACGTAACGGTTGAGCCGGTGCTTGCTTCCCATGCCACGCTGCAAACGCTTTGGGGCAACCTGCTTTTGTTCTTCACCGGCCTGACACGGGACAGCCGCCAAATCCTCAACGAACAGCAGCAGTCCATCGCGCAGAAGATGGCCATGCTCGACGAGGTGGCGCAAATGGTGGACAACGCCTGGGACGCGCTGGCCCAAGGTGACCCCGACCGCGTCGGCGCAATGCTGGACGAAGCGTGGCAGCGCAAAAAGCGCTTTGCCCAGGGTGTCTCCACGCCGCTCATCGACGCCATGTACGGCGCGGCGCGCCAGGCGGGCGCGCTGGGCGGCAAGATCCTCGGCGCAGGCGGCGGCGGGTTCCTGCTGGTCTATGCTGCCAAGGACAAACAGCCGGCCGTGCGCGAAGCGCTCAGCCAATACCGTGAAATTCCTTTCGTTCCGGAAGGACAGGGCAGCCACATCGTCTTTGCCGATTGACGTCCGGCATAAAAGCCAAAGCAATCCCATGGGAGGTGCGCAAGATGTCCGTTCCCTTTTTAGCGCTGTGCGAACGGGGCTACACGGGCCCGAAGGTTGAAAAAGAAGCGTGGGACTTGGATTATGTGTTTGAAGAGTCATCCTCGGTGGTGGAGGAATACGGCCTGGAGCGGCGCGGGAACGAGCTCGCCCCCTGCGACGAGGCGCGCATGCGGCGCTTCTACCAAGCCGGGCGCGAGCTGCTGCGGCGCATCGGCGTGTATAACATTTCCACGGGGCGCATCATCCGCCTGACGCCGGAGGAAATCGACCGCGCCGCCGCGGCGCAAAAAAAGCGGCTGCCCATGGGCTGTGGCAAGGATGCGTTTATCCTCTACGACCGCAAGCCGGAGGACAAAAGAAAGCCGGGCGTCTTTGCCGGAAATCCAGGCTGCCCCACGCCGGAGGGAGTTTTCAAGGCATGCGTCAAAAGCTGGGCGCAGGAGGAAAGCGTGGACATGATCACCTGCGGGTCGCTCGTGGCCGTGGACGGCTATCCCGTGCGCAACGGCGAGCCTTCCGAGGTGGAGGCCGTCCGGCGGGAGCTCGCCTATCTCAACCAGGCAGCGGCGGAGGTGGGGCGGCCCGGCATCGGCCGCCTGGCGGCGGAGAGCAGCGTTTCCGAGGTGGGCGACTTGGCCGCGGCGGCGCCCGGCCTGCTGCGCAGCACGGACGCACACCTGGTGGCGCTCAACAACGAGCTGATCATCAACCGCGACAACCTGGTGCGCGCCGCCTCCAGCGCTTATACGGGCGTGCGCAACGCGTCGCTCAGCTGCGTGATGGTCGAGGGGATGGCGGGCGGCGCGCCCGGCGCAGCCGTTGTAATGATCGCATCGATGCTGGCGGCCAACCTTGTCTGCTGCGCGGATTATCACCTTTGCCACCCCATCCATCTGCGCCATATCGCCACCTCCACGCCCGAATGCATGTGGCTGCAGAGCGTGGTCTGCCAGGCGTTCGCGCTGTGCGCCCCCAACATCATCGTCTGCGATATTTATCCTAAAAGCGGCGCGATGACAAAAGAATTGCTCTACGAGGTGGCGGCCAACGCGCTCATCGCCACCGTCTCCGGCGGCCATTTGGAGGGCGTCGGCTCCTGCGACGGCCTCAAGCCGCACGGTACCGGCCTGGAAGCCCGCCTGATGGGCGAGGTCGGGCGCGCCGCCAGCATGCAGGGCATCACCCGTCAAAGCGGTGAAGCCATCGCGCAGGCGCTGGTGGAAAAATACAAGCATGTCTTTGAAGCAGGCAACGAAGGCGTCCCCTTTGAGCAGGCGTACGATCCGCTCCGCGTTGTTCCGCAGCCGCAGTGGCTGGCGCTCTATGACGAGGTTTGCAAGGAGCTGGCCGGCATGGGGCTGGCACTAACGTCCGCCGCCGGCTGATCCCTAGGGCCCGGCTTGCCCGTTTTCATCCCTTGCGCGCCGGCCGTTTTCCGCTGCCGTCCGTTTCCGCCCATCGGTTTGCATTGTGAAACCCCGGCCCTGCCGGGGTTTTCGTATGGCGCAAGGCCGCGGGGCCTTTCCGCCAGGGGTGCGGCTGCGTTTCCTGTTCGGAGCGCTTGGAAGGCAAATGCTTGCGTTTGCGGATGTCTTCCCATGCCGGTCACCGCCGGGAAACCGCATCGCTCAATGCGGCAGGCCTACTCCCGGGAGCACGCCGTCCGGCGGTTTCCGTTTATGGATTTGCCGCAAAGCTTGCCGCGGCCCCTGTAAGAACCGCGGTGGGCCGTTGTGCGGCGCGTCCCTGCCGGGCGCGCCGCCCGTTTTGCACAAAGGAAACCACCGGCCGGCGGAGGAGAAAGCCTCTCCCTAGCGGAGAGATGATGTCCATATCATGCGGCAATCCCCAAAGCATTGAAGGCAAATCCTGCCTAGAAAGTATGGGGCGGAAGTAGGAACAAATGCATGTCCGAATCACATCCATATGCCAGTAGCACGCCCGCCCAAGATTCCGGCATCAGGGGGAATGCTTGACCGATTTGCGAGTTTGCACCGCAAGCACGGGAACCGGCATTGTAAATGCGGAGGATACATCGGCCCGTTTCCGGGCAAGCCGGAAGAAAAAGGCAAATAAGAAAAGCCGCCCGATGCGGGCGGCAAACCGGCGGCAGCGTTGCAGCCGCCGGTTTTTCCGGATGCGGGCAGCGCCCAGTTAATCCGCCGGTTCATGCGGCGGTTTCCGCTTTGCGCTGTTGCGCAAAGCGTCAGTCAATCGCGACGACGTGATACCCTTGTTCCTCCACAGCCTTGCGCAGCGTCTGTGCATCGACGGGAGCGCTCAGCGTCACCACGGCCATCCCTTCCTTGTGGCTCACCACGGCGCTCTGCACACCGTCCAGCGCCTCGAGCGTCTTTTGCACGCGCGCCTGGCAATGTTCGCACATCATGCCTTCAATCTTCATCGTCTTTACCATCGTCTTTTTCTCCTTTCCCTTTGGGAAGCGATATTTATGATCCCTCGCCGGGCTGTACAGGTCAAAAAAATTCAGCCGCAGCGCGTTGGAGACGACGCAAAAGCTGGAAAGGCTCATCGCCGCCGCCCCAAACATGGGATTCATCTGCCAGCCCAGCAGCGCGATGAACGCCCCTGCGGCCAGCGGGATGCCGATTGTGTTGTACAAAAACGCCCAAAAGAGGTTCTCATGGATGTTGCGCAGCGTGGCGCGGCTGAGCCGGATGGCCGCGGGCACGTCGCGCAGGCGGTTTTTCATGATGACGATGTCCGCCGCATCGATGGCGACGTCCGTGCCTGCGCCGATGGCGATGCCGATATCCGCACGGGTAAGCGCGGGCGCATCGTTGATACCGTCGCCCACCATGGCCACGCTGCCACGGCGCTGAAGCGCGCGAATGGCGCTCTCTTTGCCGTCCGGCAGCACGCCGGCGATCACTTCATCCACGCCCGCCTGCGCGCCGATGGCCTTCGCCGTGCGCTCGTTGTCCCCCGTAATCATCACGACGTGGATACCCATGCCCTTGAGCTCCTCCACAGCCTGACGGCTGTCCTCCTTGATGAC
>DVLH01000068.1 GCA_018715585.1 Candidatus Aphodomonas merdavium | reverse complement strand
TGCGGTGATAATCCACGGAAAGACGGTCAAGATCATCCAGAGAGCGCAATTCGGCGTCGTCCGCCCGATCCCATAGCGGCTGATCCCCAAAACGGCTGAAGTTTGTATGGAGCGCGCGCTCAGGCCTGCTGCGCAAAAGGCAAATGTGCAGCTTCCGCTTCGCATCGCTCGTTTTCCCGTCCCTGCACGCTTCCAAAGGCCGTTGCCGCCAGCCGGCGCAGAGCTTTTCCACGACCCAACGCCGGTGCTCCGCGCAGGCGAGGGCGTCGACCATATGCCCGCCGTCCTCCATCATGCGTCGGGAAAACTCAGCCGCCGCCTTGCTGACATCGCTCATGTCAATGCCCACGCTGTACAGCTTGTATTTGATGGAGCAGACGTTGGAAATGCAGGATTCGTGGTTGCCGCGGCGACGGAAATCGCGCTTTGATTCGGCGTAGTCGATATCAAGGTCATCCGCCCAGACGAGATGGCTGTTAAAGGCCATGCGCTCGATCTCTTCGTAGCCTTTGAACGCCTTTGCGTCCTCCTTTGGCAGCACCGGCAGCGTATCCTCAGCAAAGCGATGACCGGCGGCGTCGCCCAGCCACACAAAACGCACCGTCCCAGCCGTGCGTTCGAGCCTAAATGCCTCGCGGCACATCTGTGCGACGCGCTCGTTCTGCCCATCATCGCCCGTGGCGGCAAAAGCGCAGCACGCGCCGCCCTTGGGGATAAATCTCCTTAGTTCTCCCGTCTCCTCGGGGATCGTTTCTGCACGGAAGCGGATGCCCCCGTAACTCTCTCCCGCACAACCCTGGCCGTCGATGGTAAAGAAGTCCTTCAATGCCGGCCGCGCGCGCAGGTAGCGCTGCCAATCCGCGATATTCGGGGAAAGGATGGTCGCGCGGAGTTCCTTTCCCAGCAGCTGCCCATTTTGCAGGCAGAGATCCAGGAGCATCTGGCCGCAGCGATCGAAGCCGATAAACAAAAGCTCCAGCGCCGGCGCGTCCTTTGGCATGCCCTGATAAAGGGGATGGCGGTAGAAATGGCAGTGCATGGCCAGCGCGACTTTGGGTTCCCGGGCAACGGATCCTAACGGGTTTTCATGCCTTTGCGCGCAGGCGAGTTCTTCCTGCGCGGCGCGCAAATCATCAAGCAGCTCTTTGCAATCGGCATAGCGCGCGCTCCGTTCGCACAGGCAACGGCGCAGGACGGTCGTGAGGCGCTTGCGCAGCGTCGGTCTGACGTTGTCGTTCAGGGCAAGGATACACTCGGACGAATCGACCAGCTCCGCAAGGCGATCATACCAGGCGGGATCGTAGACGCCCGCGGAGATGCGAGTTTCCTCCGTGAGTACGACGGCATGGAACAGTACCGCGCCGAAGGAATATATGTCCTCGCGGATGTCGGCCGATACGGACAGATCCCTCATGTCCGTATAACCGGGAGTGAATCTGCGCTCTACGGCGTCATCCCCGATGGCGCGAATGGAATCAACGTCAAACAACTCCGGCGCATCCACCAGCAGTTCGTTCCCGCGCTTGGGAAAGCCGAAGTTCGCGGGTTTGACGTCCCCATGTACCAATCCCGCTTCATGCAACAGGCGCAGACACTTGGCCAGCGCCGTCACAGCGCGCAACACTTGATCCAGACCAGCCTCCAGCTCCGTGGACGGCTGGGCATGGATGGCCTTGCAGACCTCCTCGAACGTCACCAACGGCGGCCGCAGCGTCCACACATAGGCGATACGCGGCGCGTCGCCCGGAGCGCTGAGATAGATCTCGACAGATGGGAGAAACGTTTCCAGTTCCCCGCCGCGTTCCCGCTTGATGCTCAGCAGCCGTTCATAGGGTTCAAGGTATTTCTCCTGCGCTTGCGCGAAACATTCCCATTGCGCTTTTTCCACGCGCAGCCGTCCGTCCTCCGCCCGTGAAAGGCCGGGAAAGCCCTGCGGACAAAACTCCTTCAACACGCCCCGATCGCTCTGACTGTGGGATGCAATATAGCTGATCGCAGAGCCGCCGCAGCCCAGCTGCTCCTGAATGGTGAACTCCCTTGCAAACTCCCCGTTCGAGCCTTTGCCGTAGAGCAGCAGCGTCGCGCCGTTTTGCAGCGTTCGTTTCTCCATGATCTTCCCTCCCCTATCGGATGCTCACGCTCTCGCCGACCAGCTGCATATAGGCCGAGAAAACGACCAGCACATCCAAAAGGCTCTTGTAGCTCAGCCTTGCATAGCCCGCCTTGTCCATCAAAACATTTACATCGTTTCGGAAATCTTCGAAAAATTCATTAAAGCGCATGGCGGGCAGATCATCCTCCAGACCCACCTCGCGGCGGATGATGCGGGCGTAATAACAGGCCGCGAGCAGAGACGTTCGGGTGACGCTGCGCTCATTTTCCGTTTTCAGCACGCTGTCTTTCATGAACGCGTCCATTTTCTCCAGCACCGCGCGAAACTTTTCGAGAAGATTTTTGAGCTTCAGGGCTTTTTCCAGGTTCTCTTCTTGCCTAAGCTGAGCCTTGCGCTTTTCAATGTATTGTTCCGCATGCCCCCACAGCAACAGCCCCGAATGTTTGTCCACAAAGCCCCGCCAGTCCCGCGGGCGATCCCAGCCGGGATCCCAGCTGGCCGGATTTTTGAGGGCATCGTCCACACGAGCCATGCACTCCTGGAAAAGCTTGAAGGCCGTTCTTCTTTCCGTGGCGACGCTAAAGGGGACGGCGTCCCTGCCCATGCAGCGATCGTAGTCTAACAGTTTTTTCTCGAACTCCTCCTCGGTCAAATCCCGCATCTCTGTGTCGAATTCCACGCGGTATACAGCCGTCTCTTTATCCGTCCTTTGGGTCTCCCCGCCGGCTTTCTTTTTATCCGATTCTTTACCTGGCTTTATAGCGATTTTTGCGATCATCTCTGAAACGCGGCGGAGCTTTTCTGTCGAGGACATATTCGCTTTGGCGATATAATAGACATAGATTATCTCGGCGAAGTTCTTGAAGTTGATCCCGCTCTCAGCCGGTACCTGCTCCAAACCGCTGTTGCCCTGATAGGCTCTGGTGACGAAGCGAACAA
>DVLH01000067.1 GCA_018715585.1 Candidatus Aphodomonas merdavium | reverse complement strand
CAGTCGGCAATGATCTTGTTGATCATCTTGCCGCCGGGGCCGATAACGTCGCGGATCTTCTCGGGGTTGATCATGAAGCGGATGATCTTGGGCGCATACTGCGAGAGGTTGGCGCGCGGCTGCGGCAGCGTCTCGAGCATTTTACCCAGGATGTGCAGCCGTCCCTCCAGCGCCTGCTTGAGCGCCTGGCGGAGGATCGCCTCGTCGATGCCCTTGATCTTGATGTCCATCTGGATGGCGGTGATGCCGTTCATCGTGCCCGCCACTTTAAAGTCCATGTCGCCCAGGAAGTCTTCCAGGCCCTGGATATCGGAAAGCACGCAAACCTTGCCGCTATCCACATCCTTGATCAGACCCATGGCGATGCCCGCAACGGGCGCCTTAATTGGCACGCCCGCATCCATCAATGCCAGCGTGCTGCCACACACGGAAGCCTGCGACGTGGAACCGTTGGAGCTGAGCACCTCGCTGACAAGGCGGATGGCGTAGGGGAAATCCTCCTCGGAGGGGATCATCGGCAGCAACGCGCGCTCGGCAAGCGCACCATGGCCAATCTCACGGCGGCCCGGGCTGCGCATGCGGCCGGCTTCACCGGTGGAGTACGGCGGCATGTTGTAGTGGTGCATGTAGCGCTTGGTTTCTTCGTTGGTGATGCCGTCGAGAATTTGCACCTCGCCCATCGCGCCCAGCGTGGCGATGGTCATCACCTGCGTCTCGCCGCGGGTGAACACGGCGGAACCGTGCGGGCGCGGCAGCACGCCGACTTCGCTCCAGATGGGGCGAATCTGCGTGAGCGAACGGCCGTCCGGGCGCACGCCTTCGCCAAGAATGCGCGAGCGCATGATCTCTTTGTTGATGGCATACAGCGCGTCGCAGATTTCCTGCTCACGGCCTTCAAACGTCTCGGCAAAGTGCTCGAGCGTTTCTTGCTTGACCTGCTCCTCGCGCGCCTGGCGCTCATGGCGGTCAAACGTGTCGAACACCCACTGGCTGCGCTCATAGGCAAACGCGCGCACGGCCTCGGCAACGTCCTCGCCCGTGGTCTGCATGAACACTTCGGACTTTTCCTTGCCGATTTCCGCAGCAATCGTCTCCTGCAGCGCCACGACTTTTTTAATCTCCTCGTGCGCATAGAGGATGGCGCGCAGCATCGTTTCCTCGGAAACTTCATTGGCGCCTGCTTCGACCATCATCACGGCGTCCTTCGTGCCGGCGACGGTGAGGTTTAAATCGCTGACGGCGCGCTGTTCATCGTTTGGCGTAAGCACAAACTCGCCATCCACCAATCCGACGTGGGCAGCGCCGATAGGGCCGCCGAAAGGAATGTCGGAAACCATCAGCGCAGCGCTTGCGCCGATCATGGCCGGAACGTCCGGCGGCAGGTTCGTGTCCACGGAAAGGACGGTGGCAACCACCTGTACGTCATTGCGCATCCCCTTGGGGAAAAGCGGGCGCAGCGGCCGGTCGATCAGACGGGCGGTCAACGTCGCCTTTTCGGTGGGACGCCCTTCGCGTTTGATAAAACCGCCGGGGATTTTGCCCACGGAATACAGTTTCTCTTCAAAATCGCAGCTGAGCGGGAAAAAGTCGATGCCTTCACGCGGCTTGTCGCTCATTGTCGCACACACGAGCACTGCGGTGTCGCCATAGCGCACCAGCACGGAACCGCCCGCCTGCTGCGCGTATTTCCCAAACTCGAACGAGAGCTCATGCCCGCCGTATGGGATTGAATATACCTTATTCTCCATTCCGCACTCCAATCTTTACTTGCGCAGATTCAACTCGGCGATCAGGGCGCGGTAGCGCTCGATATCCTTTGATTTGAGGTAGTTAAGCATGTTGCGGCGCTGTCCGACCATCAGCAGCAGGCCGCGGCGGCTGTGAAAGTCTTTTTTGTGCGTGGAAAGATGCTCGTTGAGGTGGTTGATGCGCTCGGTAAGCAGGGCAACCTGAACCTCCGGCGAGCCGGTGTCTCCGTCGTGCCGTTTGAACTTCTCGATGATTTCAAGCTTTTTGGCGGTATCCATTGTGTCTCCTCCTTCGCCTCGTAAGGGCGTATTTGCATAAGCCGCACGCCAGGAAGCCGCTGGAGAGGCGGGAAACCGGGCACGCGGTATGGCCACGGGCCATTTTATCATAACCGCAAAGGTTTGTAAACATGTATTCTTCCAAAAAACGGAGGGAACTCGCAGTGCGAGCGTCAAAAAAACCACTGCGTCGGCAGATAAAAAAGGTAAGGCGCGGTAAACACCGCCAGCGCTGCGGCGGCCGCTTTCCTCTCCCGCGCTTGCGGCAGCGCCTTTCTCAGCCCCCAGCGGCTATTGCCCAGATAGATCAGCGCCGCAGAAAGCAGCAGGCAGGCGGCCGTATAGGCAAACGCGGCGCCCGTTTGAAACGGGTTGTAGCTCACGGCGTTGACGATGTTGTCCATCATCCATCTGCCAAAGGTCGTGGAAGGATCCGTGCCGAGCAGGTTGGGCAGAAACATGGCAAGCGTCCCCACAAAATCGGCACCAAGCCCCACGAGCCATGCCCGCCACGCCGCTGTCCGGGCCTTTGCGCGCGCATCCACGATCCGCAGCCGCCGCATCGTCAGGCGCAGCACGGCCCAGTCGATCAAATAGTTTGCAGGCAGCACAAACAGCCATGCCGGCGGAAAAAGCCACAGCAGCCAAATGGGGAAAATGATGTTGTAATGCTTTTCTCCCGTTTGCATGCGCTCTCCCCCTTTGCCAAAGAAAACAAACGCGTCCGCCGTCAAATCCAGCACTTGTCGCATCGCCCGCGGCTTTCGCTTGCCATAAAAACGGGCGCGCAGCCCCGGCGCGCCCTGTCATGCGGTTTTCCTCCCCGCAGCGCGCAAGGCGCAGCGGGAAGCTCCCTTTATAGCAGCCGGATCCCGGCATCCTTGCAAATCTGGCGCGTCTGTTCGTCCCATACGCCGGACTGCACCTCGCCGATGTGCGCGCAGCCCATCAGCAGCATGCACAGGCGGCTTTGGCCAATGCCGCCGCCGATCGTCAGCGGCAGTTCCCCGGCGAGCAGCGCGCGATGGAACGGCAGCGTGCTGCGCTCCTGGCATCCGGCCTCTTTCAGTTGGCGCGCCAAGCTTTCGGGGTTGACGCGGATGCCCATCGAGCTGATCTCAAACGCCCTCTCCAGCACAGGGTTCCAATAGAGGATATCGCCGTTCAGCTCCCAATCGTCATAGTCGGGCGCACGGCCATCGTGCTTTTTGCCGCTGCGCAGCGTTTTGCCGATCTGCATGATGAACACGGTGCCCTTTTGGCGGGTGATGGCGTTTTCACGTTCGCTGGGCGTCAGGTCCGGATACAGGTCCTCCAGCTCCTGGCTGGTAATAAAGCTCACCCCATGCGGCAGCCGCGTATCAATAGCGGAAAACTCCCAACGAAGCGCGTCGCTCGTCATGCTGATCGCATCCACGATGCGGCTGACCGTTTCCCGCAGATAATCCAGCGTGCGCTCCTTTTCGGTGATAATTTTCTCCCAGTCCCACTGGTCCACGTAGACGGAATGCAGGTTGTCCAGCACAGCCTCATCGCGGCGGATGGCGTTCATGTCGGTATAAAGCCCTTTGCCGGGATAAAAATCATATTGTTTAAGCGCCCAACGTTTCCACTTTGCCAGCGAGTGCACCACTTCAAATTGACGCCCGCCGGCAGCGGGAACGTCAAAGGAAACGGGGCGTTCTACGCCATTGAGGTTGTCGTTTAGCCCTGTATCCGACGCGACGAACAACGGCGCGGATACGCGCTTTAAATTCAGCGCCGCACCAAGATTGCGCTGGAACGACTGTTTGATAAACTCGATGGCGCGCTGCGTTTCATACACCGACAGGCGGGAATGGTATCCCGCGGGGACGACGGTAGGATTCATGGGCAACGTTCCTTTCCTTTTGGCTTGAGTTACTCGCCGGCAGCACCAAACCGGCAACACGCAGAGTATGCCGCGTCAAGCTGTTTTTTGTCAAGAGTTTTCACCAAAAAGGCGACGGACGCTTGACAAGATGCGGAAGGAAACTATAATTTTTTTCATTGTTGTTTGCGCCGCTGTGCGGCGCGGAGGAGG
>DVLH01000066.1 GCA_018715585.1 Candidatus Aphodomonas merdavium | reverse complement strand
CTTTCGCAAGACGGAATAAAGCGCTACATCCACGTACCGGCCTTTGTTCCAGAGCCGCTCGCGCAGCACGCCTTCTTTTTTCATGCCTACCTTTTCCATCACGCGGCCGGAGGCAGGGTTTTCCAGCTCATGCTGCGCCTCGATGCGGTGCAGGTCCATCTGCGTAAAGCCAAAGTGCAGCACGGCACGCAGCGCCTCCGTCATCAGCCCATGGTTCCAATACGCGCGCGCCAGCGAGTAGCCCACCTCGGCGCTTTTATATTCTTTATTCCACCACATAAAGCCGATGGTTCCGATCAGCCGTCCCGTCGCCTTCAGCTCGATGCCCCAGCTGGACGGGTCGTTAAGCCGGTATTGGCGCTGGATATAGCGCAAATACGCCCTGGCTTCGCCTACGCTGCGGTACGCGTCCCAAAGCACGTGGCGGCTGACCTCCGGGTCACGCCCATAAGCATAGATATCTTCCGCATCCGCCATCGTCATCCGGCGCAGCACAAGCCGCGGCGTCTCCAGCCGCGGCAGCCGCGCAAAGATACCATCTTGCAAAAACATAATGCCTATTGTACCCTCTCCTGCGCACCGCCACGCGCAAACACTTCCAAAACGGTCCGGTTGCGGTATTCCCGCGCACCATCAACGATGGCCCAGGCGCCCAACAAAACGAAAAAGAGCATCACCGCAACAAAAACGCGCAGCGCGCGGGCCCCTTCGTCTCTTCTTTCCATTTTCCGTTTCCTTTCATCGCACCAAAGGCGGTTCCGGTTCCAAATTCAAACCGTCGTACCGTGCCCCGTCGCGCACAGCCCGGCTTTCCCCCGGCAGCAGCGCGCCAAACGCAGGCCATGCCGGCGAAATATACCCCCCACAGCACACGCCAAGCGCCACGCACGCGCATTCGTTGCGCACCTCGCCTTCCCGCAAGCGCACGGCCGCATACGGCGCATGTGCCAGCGGCCACAGCAGCGCGCTGAGCGCGGTACAGATCACATAATCGTTGACATCCAGCAACGTTCCAAGGCTTTCCAGGCGCAGCCGCAGCACGAACACCCCCGGCGCATCCGGCAGCTGCGCGCGGAAAAAACCGGCGCTGCCCGTACAGGGCTGCGGCGTAAGCGAATCGCTTGCAAGCTCATTGCCCTGCGCGTCGTAAAGCGCCGCCGTAACGCACAGCGGCCCGGGCTGGGTGCGCAGCGCGCAGATCAGATCAACGCGCGCCTCTAGCGTCGTGCCGCAATAATAGGCCATCCTGTCCAGGCGCGCGCACACGTGCAGCGGGCGCAGCGCGTCCTTGAGCGCATAATACGCCGGGCGCGGCGCATCTCCGTCAAACAGCGCGCACGAATACAGCGAGGCGATTGCATCAAACGGATCGGCCACAAACAGGCCTGCCGCATTTTTTTCGCGCATCCGCAGCCGTTCGGCACAATAGCGCAGCGTCTCCGCCTGCAAAAACCGCAACAGCGGCGCGCATTTTTCTTCCATCTCCCCCGCGGCCAGCCCGAACCACTCCCGCAGCATGCTCAGGTCCGGCGCAGTGTGCGCGCGATGCCGCCACAGGGGCGCGGTAACCGGCCACGACGGTTCTCCGCCGGCAAGCGCAGCCCGATCCGCCGGCATCGCCGGACAGCGAATCGTGCGCAGGAGCGCATCGTCCGCGTTAGCGTCGCGGCAGAGCGCCTCCGGGCCCGGGTATCCGTCCGGGCCGAACACATCCACGCATTTGCCCACGCCGAGCTCCTCGCGCCCCGGCCGGGCCACGGGGCCGCCGGGCACAGGGCCAAAAAACGGACATGCGCCGTCGAGCGCCTGGCACAGCGCCGCAAGCGCCGCCACCTGCGGATGGGAAAGGTCCGCCGGACGGTTGAACGACGCATACACGCTCTGGCAGCCGTACGCCACCAAACAGGCATGGCCGCGCACGCGGCGCACAACCTGTGCCGCCGCCGCTTCCTCCAGCGGCAGCAGGCAATAGAGCAGCATGCCGCGCCGGTCCAGCGCCTCCAGCAGCCGCTCCTGCGGCAAACCCTCGGTGCGCAGGCAGTTCAGCCCCAAATCCTGTAGGCGTGAAAGGCGCTTTTCCTGTTCCTCCCACGCCGGCGCCTCTTCGCAGCGCCACTGCGCACCCAGCAGCAAAACGCGCTCGCCGTCCACGCTCAGCTGCATCCTGGGCGACGCGGCGAAGGCGCACTCGCGAAAGCCCACGCGCGCAATCCTGTCCTCGCAGACGAGGCCCGCGCGCAGCACGGTCATGCGCAGTAGTACCGGCTCGTTCCCCTCTCCGGGGCGCCAGCGCTCCGGGACGGGCGTTACCAGCCGCAGCACGACGGGCGTCTCCTGCGCGCGCAGCGCCTGCACCGTCTCCTCGCAGGCCAGCGTCTCCCCGCGCAGCACCGCCGCGCAGCGGAACGTATAGCGCCCCGGCACATAGGGCGCAACAAGCGTGCGAAACTCCGCCACGCCGTATCCGTCCACAAACGAGGCGCGGGCATAAAAATCCGTCACGCGCAGCTGATTGACCCCTCGCGTAAAAAATCCGTCGCTCACGCCGGTGACGGCGCGCGGCGGTTCGCCGCACGGCGGAGCCGGATCAAAGCGCAGGCGGATTTGCACAGCATCCTTGGCGTTGAGAAACGGGGTGATTTCCTTTTCCCAGTCGCCTGCGGCAAACCGGCCTGCCTCCTGCCCGGAGACAAAAAGCGCACCGCGGCCTTGAACGCCGCGGGCGCAAAGAAACACACGCTCCGATTCCTCCGGCGGCAGCTTCACGCCGCCGTACAGCTCCCACGTGCGGGAAGCAATCCACTCGCCTTCCCGGCTTTTTAGTCCCAACGACGGCGCGGGGACAGCCCCGGCCGCGCAAAGCGCGTCCAAGAGCCGCCCCGGCACAGCCGCCGGAATGTCGTATCCTTCGCCGGTCCAGCGGAAAGTATCCACCCTTTCGGTCATATGCATCCTTCCCTATGCCGTCAAAAACGGTTTCATACTCATTTGCAATGAAAATGCTTAACAGAGCGTATCGGATTTTTCGCTCCGGCAAAGTCGAGTGAAGCGTAGCGTACCGGAGGTACGCTGAACGAATCGTGACGAAGCCGGAGCGGAAAAGATGCTGCGCGAAGGAAGCCATTTTAAAGAATTCGTATCATTCCTTCGGCTCGCCGCCGTCTTCCGCGCGGCTTTGCGAGCGCTTGCGGCGGCGCACGGGCGTTTCATCCACCTCCGTGGGCGGCGGCGCAACGGGCATCCTGCGCGCGCGGTAATCCTCCTGCGCAACGCGGGCATCGCCGACATACTTGCCGTCCACCGACGAGCGCGGCACATTTGACTTTACCTCCTGCACGGGGCGGGCGTAAGGATTTTCGCGCTGCGGCGGCGTTTGCGGCCGCGGCGTGCCGTCGCCCGGCTGGCGTGCGTGTAGCTCGCGCTGCCCGGGACGGGACGCTTCCATTTGCTGATG
>DVLH01000065.1 GCA_018715585.1 Candidatus Aphodomonas merdavium | reverse complement strand
GTGCCGCGCGCGCAGAAATCAGACGTAAATCAGGAGGATGATTGAAACAATGTGCGGAATCTTCGGCTTTGTAGGAAAACATGACGCGCTTTCAACGGTGCTTTCGGGCCTTTCCCGGCTGGAATACAGAGGTTATGACAGCGCGGGCACGGCTTTTTTTGATGAAAACGATGCCATTAACGTCATTCGTACGACGGGACGCGTGCAGCGCCTGACGGAAACCGCGCCCAAGACGAATGCAGGCGGCGCAGCCATTGCCCACACGCGTTGGGCGACCCACGGCAGCGTTTGCGAGCGCAACGCCCACCCGCTTTCCGCCGGGCGCGTGGTACTCGTGCATAACGGCATCATCGAAAACTTCCGCGAACTGCGCGAAGAGCTTCATTATACCCCCATCTCCGAAACGGATACGGAAATTGCCGCCGCGCTCATTGACAGCCTCTACGACGGCGACCCGATGGAAGCCATCGCAAAGGCCCAAAAGCGGCTGCATGGCTCCTATGCGTTCGCCATACTCTTTCGCGATAAACCCGGCGTTATTTACGCCACCCGCTGCGAAAGCCCGCTGGCGCTGATGCGTACCGAGCAGGGCAGCTTCCTCTCTTCCGACCCGTCGGCGTTCCCCGCCTGCGGCGAATACCTCGTGCCGCAGGAGCATACGATCGTAGAAATCACTGCGGACGCCATCCACGCGCGGGGCGAAGTCAAGACGGCTGTGCTCAACAAGCTTGACCGCAGCGAAGGCCGGCAGGGCTACGCGCATTACATGCTCAAGGAGATCTACGAACAGCCACAGGCGCTTCGCCGCACGGTGGAGCGCTACCTCGTTGACGGCCATGTCGATTTCTCGCAGGAGAACATTCCCGACACGCTCTTTGATGGCATCCGCCATATGCACGTCGTCGCCTGCGGTACGGCGATGCACGCAGGCCTTGTTTCATCTCACCTATTCCGCAGCCTTGCGGGGGTTGAGGTAACGGCGCACATTGCCTCGGAATTCTGCGACGCGGGCGTGCTCGTTGATGACGATAGCCTCTATGTGTTCATCTCCCAATCGGGCGAGACGGCCGATACTTTGGCGGCGCTGCGGCGTGTGAAGGCCGGTGGTGGCCGCGTTCTGTCCGTCATCAACCGGCGCGGCACAATCATCGAGCGGGAAAGCGGCAACGTGCTGCACACCTCCTGTGGCCCGGAAATCGCCGTGGCGAGCACAAAGGCGTTTACGGCGCAAGTGGGCGTGATGTACCTGCTTGCCATCCGCATGGCATGTGCGCGCGGCAGGCTGGACGCCCAGGGCGAAAGCGAAGCCATCGCGTCGCTGCTTGCGGGCGTTGACTCCGTCGCACCCGCCATTGCGCTGCATCCGCAAATTGCCGCCATGGCTAGCCGAATCTCCAAGGCGAAGGATGTCTTTTTTATCGGCCGTGCTGCGGACTACGCCATCGCCTGCGAAGGCGCGCTCAAGCTCAAGGAAATCAGCTACCTGCATGCGGAGTCCATCGCAGCAGGCGAGCTCAAGCACGGCACCATTTCGCTCATCGAGCCCGGCGTTCCCAGCGTTGCGTATTTGACGCGCAAGCAAACGTGCAGCCGTGTGCTGCTTTCCGTGCAGGAAATCCTCTCGCGCGGCGGCACGGTGTATCTGTTTGCAACCGAGGATATGGAAGTGCCCGAAGGTTTGGATGAGCTCGTCGTCTGCCGCCTGCCGGCCAAGGAAGGCGCGGGCGCCGCGTTCAGCGCAGCCGTCAGCCTACAGCTGCTTGCGTACGAGACGGCAAAACAGCTCGGCATGCCCATCGACATGCCGCGCAACCTAGCCAAATCCGTCACGGTGGCGTAAACCTTATTCGGCCGTCCACGCTTGACGCAAAGCGCGGACGGCCGGCAAATCTCGATGCATAAGGTCATGTCGTTATCTTTTAATTTCCTTGGGTGGGAACGTTTTCAAAAGCGGAAAGGGGACGCATCAAGCAATATGGAATGGAGACTCAAGCCGCAAGAGCTTTTTGACCTATCGCACTCCATCGCAGGGCCGCTGTTGGCAGGGCTCGCTTATCCTTGGGAAGCGCTGGAAAGCATTGCGGCGTTTTTGACCGCGCTGGGCGAAACGCTTCCTCCGGACCGGTTTGACCATCCAGCCGGGAATATCTGGATTGCCAAAGACGCGCAGATTGCGCCGTCCGCATCTCTTTGCGGGCCGCTCATTGTGGACGAAGGCGCGCAAATCCGCCACTGCGCGTTTGTACGCGGCAGTGCCATCGTTGGCAAGGGCGCCGTCGTTGGCAACTCGACGGAGCTGAAAAACTGCATCCTCTTTGACGGTGCGCAAGCGCCGCATTATAATTACATCGGCGATTCCATCCTGGGCTACAAAGCTCATATGGGCGCCGGCTCCATCACCTCCAACCTGCGCAGCGACAAGGGCAATATCACCGTGCACGGGCCGGAGATCCGCACGGGGATGCGCAAGTTTGGCGCGATGATCGGCGATTTTGCAGAGATTGGCTGCGGCAGCGTGCTTAACCCTGGCACGGTCATTGGCCGCGAAACAATCGTATATCCGCTCAGCAGCGTTCGCGGTTGCGTGGCGGAAAAGAGCATCTACAAGCATGCGGGCGAAATTGCTGCCCGGATAGAAAAGGAGTAGCGCCCATGGGAAGATTGTTTGGTACTGACGGCGTGCGCGGCATTGCCAATGAAAAATTGACGTGCGAACTTGCGCTGCAGATCGGACGCGCGACGGCGGCCGTGCTCTCGCGCCACGCGAGGCGCAGGCCAGTATTCGTCATCGGCATGGATACGCGCGTCTCCTGCGACATGCTCGCCGGGGCGATGTGCGCCGGGCTGTGCTCCATGGGGGCGGACGTTTATCAGCTTGGGGTCGTCCCTACGCCGGCCGTGGCCTATCTCGTGGGCAAATACAAGGCCGACGCGGGCGTGATGATTTCCGCATCGCATAACAGCGCAGAATATAACGGCATCAAGATTTTTTCCGGCGATGGCTTCAAGCTTCCGGACGTCATTGAGGACCAGATCGAATCAATCGTGCTTGAAGGCGCACCAGAGCTTGAAATGAAAACCGGCGGCGACATTGGTCGCGCCAGCACAAAGCCTAACGCCGTCAAGGATTACATCGACCATCTCAAAAGCACCATCCCCGTCTCGCTCGAAGGCATGCGCTTTGCCGTGGACTGCGCCAACGGCGCGGCCTCCTATACGGCCAAGCGCCTCTTTACCGAGCTGGGCGCGGATGTGCACGTGCTCTTTGACGAGCCGGACGGCGTCAACATCAACGCAGGTTGCGGCTCAACGCATATGCAGGCGCTGTGCGATTATGTGCGTGAAAACCACCTACCCCTTGGGATCGCGTTCGACGGCGACGCGGACAGATGCCTGTGCGTCAACGGCGCAGGCGAAATGGTGGACGGTGATTTCATCATGGCCGTCTGTGCGCTGGATATGCTGCGCCGCGGCAAACTCGCACGCAAGACGGTTGTCGGCACGATCATGACCAACATGGGCTTCGCCAAATTTTGCGAAGAAAACGGCATCGACTTTATCCCCACGAAGGTGGGCGACCGATACGTGCTGGAAGAGATGGAGATGGAGGGATATTGCTTCGGCGGCGAACAATCCGGCCACATCATCTTCCGGGATTTCGCCACGACGGGAGACGGCCAGCTGACGGCATTGCAGCTTCTTTCGCTCCTGAAGCGTGAGAATGAAACGCTGGATTCCGCCGCATCCGTCATGCGCCGCTATCCGCAAACGATGATCAACGTGCGCGTCTCCCACGACGGCAAGCTTGCGTTTTACATGGATGCCGACATCAAACAAGCCATCGAGGAAAGCAAGGCGCGCCTGGCGGAAAATGGCCGCGTCGTCGTGCGCGTCTCCGGCACGGAGCCGCTCATCCGCGTGATGGTTGAAGGCATCGATGAAGCGCTCATCAAAGAGCTCGCCCAGCATATCGCCGGCATTGTGGAAAAGAAGTTGGCAAAGTGAGCAATTTATATCGGCAGAGCCCTGCAAGACAGGAGCACTGCTCTTTTCCCGATAAAAGCATTCCTATGATTTATTGCTTTTAACGCTTTTTCCGCTTTCTCTGGTGTCGCCGCGTTGCATATTGCTCGTTGCGTCACCT
>DVLH01000064.1 GCA_018715585.1 Candidatus Aphodomonas merdavium | reverse complement strand
AATGGCCATCGTGTTTTCAAGCTGACCGGTGGCGAGCTGGAAACGAAGGTTGAAAAGTTCGGCCTTGAGTTCCTTCACCTTAGCCTCGAGCGCGGCGTTGTCCATCTGCCTCATTTCGCTGGCCTTCATTTCGCTTCACCTCCCGCAGGCTGTTCTTTGCGGATAAACTTGCATTTAATGGGGAGCTTGTGGGCGGCGAGGCGGAGCGCTTCGCGGGCATCCGCTTCGGCAACGCCGGCAATCTCAAAGAGCACGCGGCCCGGCTTGACCACGGCCACCCAGTATTCCGGCGAGCCTTTACCGGAACCCATGCGGGTCTCGGCGGGTTTTTCCGTCACGGGCTTGTCGGGGAAAATCTTGATCCAGACCTTACCGCCACGCTTGGTGTAACGGGTCAGCGCCACGCGGGCGGCCTCAATCTGCTGCGAAGTGATCCAGGCGGGCTCCATCGCCACAAGGCCCATATCGCCATAGGCCAGGAAATTGCCGCGATGGGCGGTACCCTTCATGCGGCCGCGGAACACGCGACGCCGCTTGACTCTCTTGGGCATCAACATGGTTTATCTTCCTCCTTCGGCACGGACGGGGGTCTTTTTGCTCTTGGGAAGGATCTGGCCCTTGTAGATCCAGACCTTCACGCCAAGGCGGCCGTACGTGGTCTTGGCCTCGGCGAAGCCGTAATCGATGTTAGCGCGCAAGGTCTGCAGCGGGATGGAACCCTCATGATAGCCTTCCTTGCGGGCGATGTCCGCACCGCCCAAGCGGCCGGCCACCGACGTCTTGATCCCCTTTGCGCCGCCCTTCATCGCACGCTGGATGCTCTGTTTCATCGCGCGGCGGAAGGAGATACGGCGTTCGAGCTGCTGGGCGATGTTCTCCGCCACCAGCTGCGCGTCCACCTCAGGGTTCTTGATTTCCATAATGTTCAGCGAGCAGGCACAGCCGGCAAACGCTTCGATTTCTTTCTTGAGCGCTTCCACGCCCGCGCCGCCCTTGCCGATGACGACGCCCGGCTTGGCGGTGAAGAGCGTCACGGAAAGCTTTCCGGCGCTGCGGTCGATGTCGATGCGCGAAATGCCCGCTGCCCCATGCTTTTCCTTGAGCATCTTGCGAAGGCGGTAATCGGACTCGAGGTAGTCGGCGAAATCCTTCTTCTCCGCGTACCAGCGGCCGCTCCAATCCATGATCACGCCAACGCGCGCGCCATGGGGATTAACTTTCTGTCCCACAGTGGTTCCTCCTTCTCCCTCTTACTTTTTGGAGTCCAGCACAACGGTGATGTGGCTTGTACGCTTGAGCATCGGGCTCGCGCTGCCGCGGGAGCGGGCGACATAACGCTTGAGCGTGGGGCCTGCGTTGGCATAAACCTCGGCGACGTAGAGCTCGTCACGGGAAAGCTCAAGGTTGTTCTCCGCGTTGGCAATGGCGGAGTTGAGCAGCTTGAGCACGATCGGGGCGGCCGCCTTGGGCGTGTACATGAGGATGGCAAGCGCCTGATCAACCTGCTTGCCGCGGATCAGATCGATAACGACCTTGAACTTGCGCGGGGAGATGCGGATGTATTTCGCAATCGCGCGCGGCCTTTTATCGGCGCCCGTTTTGCGTTCCTGCGCCTTTTGACGGATTCTGGTGGCCATTCATCTCATCTCCTTTTCGTTATTTGCGGGCGGACGCTTTTTCGCCCGCATGGCCGCGGAAGGTGCGGGTGGGGGCGAACTCGCCCAGCTTATGACCCACCATTTCTTCCGTAACATACACCGGCACATGCTTGCGCCCGTCGTGCACGGCGATGGTATGGCCAACAAACTCCGGGAAGATGGTGCTGGCGCGGCTCCACGTCTTGAGCACGGACTTCTTGCCGGTTTTGTTCATCTCGTTGACTCTCTTCAGAAGGCGTTCGCTTACGAACGGTCCCTTCTTGACGGATCTGCTCATTGCTTTGCCTCCTTACTTTCCGTTGGCGCGCTTGACGATCATCTTGTTGGAATACTTCTTGTGCTTGCGCGTCTTCAGGCCGAGCGCGGGCTTGCCCCACGGGGTCACAGGCGCAGGCATACCGACGGGGCTCTTGCCCTCGCCGCCGCCGTGCGGGTGGTCGCAGGGGTTCATTACGACGCCGCGGACGGTCGGGCGGATGCCCATGTGGCGCTTGCGGCCGGCCTTGCCGATGCGGACGTTCTCATGGTCCGGGTTGCCAACCGTGCCGATGGTGGCGCGCGCGTTCATGGCGATCTTGCGCACCTCGCCGCTGGGCAGGCGGATCTGCGCATAGCGGCCTTCCTTGGCCATCAGCTGCGCGGCATTGCCGGCAGAGCGGACGAGCTGGCCGCCGCGGCCGGGCTTGAGTTCGATGTTGTGGATCAGCGTGCCCACAGGGATGTTCGCAATCGGCAGCGCGTTGCCGGGCTTGATGTCCGCGCTCTCGCCGGAAACGACGGTGTCGCCGACTTTCAGGCCGAGCGGGGCGAGGATGTAGCGCTTTTCGCCATCAGCATAGCACAGAAGGGCGATGAACGCGGAACGGTTGGGGTCGTATTCGAGCGCAACCACCTTGGCCGGGACATCGTCCTTGTTGCGCTTGAAATCGATCACGCGGTATTTAACCTTGTTGCCGCCGCCCTGGTGGCGGACGGTGATTTTGCCCTGGCAGTTGCGGCCGGCGTTCTTTTTGAGGTATTCGGTCAGCGAACGCTCGGGCGCCTTCTTGGTCAGTTCTTCATACGTCAGCACGGACATGAAGCGCCTGGCCGGGGAAGTCGGCTTGTAAACTCTAATGGCCATTCGTTTCTCCTCCCTATTACTGCGCGGCCATGCCGTCGAAGAATTCGATGCTCTTGGAATCCTTCTTCAGCGTGACGAAAGCCTTTTTGATTTCGGGCGTGCGGCCGGAGAACTTGCCCTGGCGCTTGATCTTGCCCAACGTGCGCTGCGTGTTGACCTTTTCCACCTTCACGCCGAAGATCTCTTCCACAGCTTTTTTCACTTCCGTGCGGTTGGCGTCGATGGCCACTTCAAACACGTATTTTTTCTCGGCAAAGCCCGCGTACGCCTGTTCGGTAAGGACGGGGCGGCGGATGATGTCATGAACGTTCTTCATTACGCGTACACCTCCTCGACCTGGCGCACGGCGTCCTGCGTGAGGATGAACGCATCATGGCGCAGGATCTCATAGACGTTGATGGTGTTCACAAGCGCGATGGTGACGCCGGGGATGTTGCGGCTGGCGCGCAGCAACGTCTCGTCCTTTTCGGCCACGAGCACAAGCGCCTTCTTCGTCGCGCCCAGCGCGCGCAGCACCTTGACCATCTCGCGGGTCTTGGGGGCTTCGAGCTTGAGGCTGTCGAGCACGATGATTTCATCGGCCTGCGCCTTGGAGGTAAAGGCGGACTTCATCGCCAGGCGGCGCACCTTCTTGGGCACGGAAATGCTGTAATCGCGCGGCTTGGGGGCGAAGACGACGCCGCCCTTTTTGAACTGCGGCGCACGGTTGCCATGATGGCGCGCGTTGCCGGTGCCCTTCTGGCGATAGATCTTGCGGCCGCCGCCGCGGACCTCGGAACGGGTCAGCGCGGACTGGGTGCCCAGGCGGCGTCCGTTGAGGATTGCACGGACAACAAGATGCATGGCAAAGGGATTAACCTCGGCGGCAAAGAGCTCATCGCTGAGCTGCACTTCCCCGATGGTTTCGCCCTTCATATTTTTCAACTTGACGGTAGGCATGTGTTCGTTTCCTCCTTCCTCAGGCCTTCACGGCGCCGCGAACGATAACGAGGCCGCCGTTGGGGCCGGGCACCGCGCCGCGCACGAGCAGCAGGTTGCGCTCAGCGTCAACGCGCACCACGGACAGGTTCTGGATGGTCACCTTTTCCACGCCGTAGTGGCCGGGCATGTGCTTGTTCTTAAACACGCGGGACGGGTCGGAGTTGGCGCTCATGGAACCCACGCCGCGATGGTACTTGGAACCGTGGGCCATCGGGCCGGTATGCTGGTTCCAGCGCTGGATGACGCCGCTGTAGCCATGGCCTTTGCTGATGCCCGTGACGTCGACCTTCTCGCCTTCCTCAAACACGTCGCACTTGATCACCTGGCCCACTTCGTAGGAAGCGGCGTTCTCCAGGCGCAGCTCGCGCAGCTTTTTGCACGGGGCGATGCCGGCTTTTTTGAAGTGGCCGCTCTCCGGCTTGTTGACGAGCTTTTTCACGCGATTTTCCGGGATCTCTTCAAAGCCCACCTGAATGGCTTCGTAACCGTCGGTGGCTACGGTTTTTTTCTGAACCACGGGGCAGGGGCCGGCCAAAATGACGGTGACAGGCAGCAGCCGCCCATCGGGCGCGAACACCTGCGTCATGCCGACTTTCTTGCCGACGATAGCTTTCTTCATGACAACTTACCCTCCTGTTACGCTCGAATCACAGCTTGATTTCGATTTCCACACCGGCCGGGAGATCGATCTTCGTCAGCGCATCCACCATGCGGGGCGTGGGCTGCAGGATGTCGATCAGGCGCTTATGGGTGCGGCGCTCGAACTGCTCGCGAGAGTCCTTGTACTTGTGGGGAGCGCGCAGGATGGTGATGATCTCCTTTTCGGTCGGCAGCGGGATGGGGCCGGATACCCGGGCGCCCGCCCTCTTCGCCGTCTCCACGATGCGCTCTGCGGACTGGTCAATGAGGCTGTGCTCATAGGCCTTGAGCTTGATGCGAATTTTCTGGCTGGCCACGTTTTTTCCTCCTTTTATTCAGGCCTCCTACACACCGCGCCGGGTGTTTCCTGGTTGGATGTTCTCCAGCGCGTGGGGAGCCTGTCGCCCGATTTTTCGGACATGGTCTGCGGTAATTCTCCGGCGGCCAACCGGTAACTTACCGCTTCATCCCAGACGACAGCCTATTTAGTATAATCGATTTTTCAAAATCATGCAAGTATTTTTTTCGGTTTTTCCGGCTTTTTTTCGTCTTTTTTGCCATTCCGGCCGCGCGCTGCGTTCATTCCGGCCCTCATCCACCCGCACATGCACACAGTTCCGTGTGTTTTCTGTTCGCCTACATCTTGTCCGCCCGCCATGTCGATGCTATAATGAGCTGGTTTTTTTTACCATCCCTACAGGGAGGATGCACCGCATGAGAAAGCTGACAGCCAAGCACACCGCGCGCGCCTGCTATCTTGGCATTATCACCCAAGCCGTCACCAACAACCTGCCCCCGCTGCTGTTTCTGGCATTTCACACGCAGTTTGGCGTTGCGCTGGAGCAGATCGGCCTGCTCATTTCCGTCAATTTCGTCATTCAGATGGTCATCGATAGCCTTGGCTCCGCGCTGGTGGACCGTATTGGCTGCCGCAAGGCGATGGTCTTGGCCCATGCTTGCAGCGCAGCCGGGTTGGCCATGCTGGGCATTCTTCCTTATTTATTGCCGCCTTTTGCCGGCCTATTGCTCTCGGTGGGGACGTCGGCGGTGGGCGGAGGGCTGATCGAAGTGCTCGCAAGCCCCATCATCGACTCGCTGCCGGGCGAGGAGAAAGAAAAGGCCATGGGCCTGCTGCACTCGTTCTATTGCTGGGGGCACGTGGCCGTGGTGCTGCTGTCCACGGCGTATTTTGCTGTCCTGGGCGTTGGTGCATGGCGCTTTCTTGCCCTGTTTTGGACGCTTGTCCCGCTGGCAGGCGGAGCGATGTTCCTGGCAGTGCCGCTCGCAAGCTTTGACGCCATGCTGCACCACGCGGGCCTGTTCACGCTGGCGAAAAACAAGCTTTTCTGGCTATTCCTGCTGCTGATGATCTGCTCGGGTGCGTCAGAGCAATCGATCAGCCAATGGTCGTCCCTCTTCGCCGAAGCGGGGCTGAACGTAAGCAAATCCACGGGCGATCTGCTGGGGCCGTGCATGTTTGCCGTATTGATGGGTATTTCCCGCCTGCTCTACGGCCTCTTTGGCAAACGGCTGAACACGCGCCGCGCGCTGCTGTTTTGCTCCCTGTTTTGTATCGGCAGTTATTTTCTTGCAATCTTCTCGCCGCAGCCGTTGCTGGCGCTTGCCGGCTGCGCCGCGGCAGGTTTTTTCGTGGGTGTGATGTGGCCGGGGACGCTGTTGCTGGCCTCCGCCGCGATCCCCGGCGGTGGCACGCTTTTGTTTTCGCTGCTGGCGCTGGGCGGGGATATCGGTTGCGCGGCCGGGCCGGGGCTCGTCGGGCTGATCTCCGGCCGGCTGGAAGCCGCAGGAGGCGCCGGTGCAGGGCTGAAGATGGGCCTGCTTGCCGCCAGCGCCTTCCCGCTGCTGCTTGCGGCAGGCTGCCTGCTGCTGCGCGGTTACAAGCGCCGTTCTTAAACCGCCGCAGCGCATGTTTGCGTTTCTCCCCATCCTATGGTATAGTGTTTTTGTTTTAACCCCACAACCGGCAACGCCGGGGTGAAAGGAGAAGGCGATGGACACCGTCACGCTGCGCAACGGCCTGCTCACGGCGCAGATCAGCCCTTTGGGGGCGGAGCTGCAAAGCCTCCGCGACGCCGCCGGCATGGAACGGCTCTATCAGGGCGACTCGCCTTTCTGGGCTGCGCGCGCGCCCGTGCTCTTCCCCATCGCCGGCGCGCTGCGCCACAACCGCTACACCCTCGCCGGAAAAACATACGAAATGCCCCCGCACGGTTTTGTCCGCACGCAGCGCTTTGCCGTGGATGAAGCCTGCGAAACGTCGGCAACGTTTCTCTGCCAGGCGTTTGACGCCGGTTTTCCCTTTGACTATGCGTTCCGCGTCCGCTTTACGCTTGTAGGCCGTTCGCTGCGCGTGGCGCACATTACGGACAACTGCGGCAGGGAGCCGTTTTATTTCTGCGTCGGCGGCCATGAAGGGTACGCCACGCCGGAAGGCATAGCGCACTATGAGGTCGCCTTCTCGCAGGAAGAACCGCTGCGCATTGGCGTCCTTGACGGCAATTTGCTCACGCATGAGACGGCGCCAATCGCCGCGCCGGGCGGCGTGCTCGCGCTGAAAGACAGCGACTTTCAAAACGATGCGCTCGTATTTTCCGGCCTGCGCTCTAAGAGCGTCACACTGCGCAGCCGCTTTGACGGCCGTGCGGTATGCGTAGACTTTGCCGGATACGGCAGCGTGCTGCTCTGGACAAAGCCGGGCGCACCGTTTCTATGCATTGAGCCCTGGACGAATGGCCCGGATTATACCGACAGCGACGGATGCATCGAACACAAGCGCGGCGCGATTTGCCTGCGCCCGGGCGAACGCGACATTCGCGAGCACACAATTACGGTCATGGAATCCACTTCAAACGACATGCAAGAAAAGAGGTGTTGCAAATGATTCTTTCCCAGCTGGCGCTTTTGCGCAAATGCAACCCGGAGCTTCCCTTCCATTCCGTTTCGGATCCGGCGTTCCGTCCGTTCGGCCGTGTGGTCGATTTTGACGCCGCCGCACTCATCCAGGCGTGCCAGGAAAGCTGCCCCATGCCCGCAGGCGGCGTCTGCTACGAGCGCTCCATTCCTGCGCTTGAAGCGCTTCGCAGCGGCGACAGCGTCCTGCGCGTGCTGCGCGGGGAAAGCGATACGGAGATCGGCTGCTGCTGGGGATATAACCACCGCATGGATGCGCTGGAATATCACCGTTCCAGCGAGCACAATATTGCCGTAACGGACCTGGTGCTGCTGCTTGCGCCACAGCAGGCGATGGAGGGATTTGAGCTGGACGCCTCCTGCGTGCAAGCGTTCTTTGTGCCCGCAGGGACGACCGTCGAGCTCTATGCCACCACGCTGCACTATGCTCCCTGCCAGGCAAACGACGGGGGCTTTTGCAGCATCGTCGTGCTGCCGCGCGGCACAAACGCCCCGCTCCGTTATCCCGCCCCGGCAGATGACGGCGACGGCAGATTGCTCTTTGCACGCGATAAATGGCTCATTTGCCACAATGAAAACCGTGAACTGATCGACCAAGGCGCTTACCCGGGGATCCATGGCGCCAATTATGAGGTGAAGTATTAATGAAGACAAAACAGATGCTAGCCCTGCTGCTTGCGCTCTGCCTGCTGCCCGCCGTTTGCCTGGCGGAGTCCGAGGAACCCGTCCCCTTCGTGCCTTTCGAGGCGGAAACGATCGAGGGCGAGGCGATCTCCAGCGACATTTACGCGCAGGCCGATTACACCATCGTTATGTACTCCGCCACATGGTGCTCCGCGTGCCATCAGTGCACGCCGGAGCTGATTGCCTTCCTGGATGCATATAACGCGCAGGGCGGCGCAACCGTGCAGGCTGTCAGCGTCATGACCGACACGCGCAGCTATGAGACGGGCGAGCTGGAAGAGGACGTCGTCGAGGATGCCAAGACGCTTAAAGAATCGCTGGAAATTCCTTATCCGGTGCTGATCCCGGACGACAACCTGTTTGCCGTCATGTCCATCATCAGCTATTTCCCCACCTTCTTTGTCGTCGACAGCGACGGCAACATCGCCTATGCCACCTACGGCGGCCTGGCCCAGGGCGATTGGGAAACCGTTTTTGAAGAGCTCACCGCAGTTTAAAGCATTATGGAACCCCGGGCGTATGCCCGGGGTTTTTTTATTGCTTGCAGGCGGACGGCCGGTCAAACCTTCCGGCAGCGCTTAAAACGCTCTTTTTTTCATGTCCTTTTCCGTGCATAGCGGGAAAGCAGCGCACAAAAGGCTGAAAGCCGCTCGCTTCAGGACGGCAAGCCGGGCGGAGGGTCCGAAAAGAGGCTGAGCGCCGCAGCGGCGCCTGCCTTCTTCCAAATTCACCGCCGGGAACCCCTGCGCCCCATGGCGCAGGCAAACAAAAAGCCCCTTTCGGGGCAAGGTGATCCCGCGCTGCGGCGCCACCCCGGCGCTACATCGCGTGGAACATCACGGAAGCCAGCAGGTTAAACGTCATCGCCCCGCCATTGACCGACGCCTCCCACGCGGGCAGCTCGCGTCCCATGCGGGCGCGCAGGTACAGCACGGCGGGCAGCATGTCGCAAAAATACCGCGCCCCATACTGCCAACCGCCGAGGGTGCGATGCAGCAGCAGCGCGCACGCCTGCAAACAGATGCACCCTGCGGTCACGGCATCCAACGCACACAAGCGCCGCCGGCATGCACGCCAAACCGTCCATCCCAGCGCCAGAAACAGCTGCGGTTGCGTCAGCACCACGGCAAACCCGCCCGCCGCCGGCATCACGAGCTGCCCGTCCGCCAAAGACGGCCAGCGCAGCAGCGAACGGACGTTGCCCATTACATAGCGCAGCGAGAACACCTCGTCGCCGCTCTGGACGTATTCCGGCAAATATACATGTCCGAACTCAAAAAAGCTTCCAAATCGCGCCAAGTTGTAGCATCCATACGCGCAGCCGATGCAAAACGGTGCAATGCAAAACGGGATCATGGCGCGCACCGTGTTCAGCCGCGGCTTGCCGCCGCTAAGCCGAACGGCCAGCAGCCACAGCACGGCAGGCGCCATCGCGATGTTAAACGGCCGGCAACCAATTGCCAGCGCATAGCAGACAAGTCCCCAATACCATCCGCGGCGGCTTTTTCCGTCCAGCAGCAAAAACGCCAGCATCGTCAGCAAAAACGCCAGCATCTGCGCCTGATACCACACCGCGCCGCAAAAGCTTCCGTCAGAGACGGCCACGTCCATCAGGCTTCCTCCCGCGCACACAAACAGCGAAAGCAGCGCCGCGCTGCCCGGGCGCATGCGCCGCGCGCACAGGAAAAACCCCGCCGCATAGCCGCCGAGCAGATACAGCAGCGTCAGCGCGCCGCTGGGCGTCTCCCCGCCGAAAAAAAACGTCAGCACAAAAAGCGGCAGTGTCGGCACGGGCGGGAAGCTCAAATATTGTTTTCCCTCAAAGATGGCCAGTTCCAGCCAGGGATAATCGCCGTCAATCGTCATCTTCCCCGCGCGCCATGCGAGCGCCTGCAGCGTATAGCTGTCGGCCAGGCAGTGCGCAAAAAAATCCGCGCCCGTCTGCCGCGCATACCACAGCGCCACAAGCGTAAGCGCAAAGAGCCCTGCCAGAAAAGCCGCCAGCACATCCCATTTTTCTTTCTTCATTCTCAACCTCTCAGGCGCACATCCTCGCCGTAAAAAGGCAAAATCGACGTGCTGCGCCTGTCCAACAAGCGCGAGCTGATCCGCTCCGAATAGCGCTGCTTGAGCTCTTCCGGGTGCAAATTGGTGCTAATAAGCGTATGCAAACCGTTTAATTCGCGCTCGTTCAGCAGCGTAAAGAGCTGTTCGATGGTCACGTTGTTAAGCATCGGCTCGACCCCCAGGTCGTCCAGCAGCAGCACGGGCGTTTCAAGCACCTGTGAAAACGCGCCCCAATCGTGTTCAAAGACGGCTGCGCGCATCCTGTCCGTGAGCTGGTAGCTCGTCAACTTGAGCACAACGACACCCTTTTGTGACAGCGCGTTGCCGATACAGTTAAGCAGGTACGTCTTGCCCAGGCCCGCCGCGCCAATCAACAGCAGATTGCGCCGCGGATCGTCCGGATAGGCGTCCACGTACGATTGGCAGCGCCCGCGCATGAGCTCCATATAGCTGCGCTGCGTCTGGCCCTGCCGTTCGCGCAGCGGCGCGTCCGCAAAGACATCCGCACAAAACAGCTCGAACGTCTCCTTCGGATTGAGCCCTGCACCGGCGCGCTCCACGCTGCGCTGCCGGAGCCGCTGCAAAAAGCACGCGCACCGCTCGCGCACGACTTCGCCCACGAAACCGGTATCCTTGCATTTGGGGCAGCGGTAGACGGGCTGCAGGTAATCCTCGGGAAACCCCGCCGCAAGCAGCCGCTCGCGGATTTGTGCGTTGATCGCGGCGATTTCCTCTTTCAGCCGGGCAGACCGCTCCATCGCCTGTTCGGGCCGGCGAAACGCTTCCTGCGCTGCCAGGCGGAAGCGCTCCTGCCGTTCTTTCAGCAACGCGCCAATGCGCGGATCGGCTGCGGTAGCCTTTTCCACGCGCGCATCGTGTTCCTGCACGTTGCGCTCGCGCTGGCGCGCAAACTCGGCGCTTACTTCTTCAATCAACTCCTGCCGCATTTAGAGCACCTCAAAGAGCTTGTCCAGTTCCTCGCGCGTGTATTCGCGCTGGGTATACTGCTGTGCGTTCACCTTGCGCTCGGCGGTCGATTTCGTCTCGCGCCGTTCGTCCACGCGCTGCAAATAGGCATGCGCGCTCTGTGCGTCCATCGCACCGGCTTCCTTCCAGATGTCCAGCGTGCGCCGCAGCGCGTCGAGCTTCCCGCCCTTTCGCGCCACGCGCTGCGCCGCCAGCACAATCGCCTCGCGCGAAAAGCCTTCGGCCAGGAAGGATTCCAGCATCGAGCGGCTATCGGCGTTGGGGCTGACGGAGCGCATGCCCGCCTCGCGCAGCATCTCCTTGACGGCCGCGTCCATCGCCGCATCCTCGCGCAGCCCTTCCTCGTCGCGAATGCCCTGCGCGCGCATGCGCTCAAGAATCCCGTTGAGGTAAGCGAACGTGGGCACGCCCTTTGTCGTCTCGTCGCACGCGGCCAGGATGGTCTTTTGCGTAAAGCCCCATTCCTTGGTCCATTTGTCGTAGAGCGCCTCGTCCGGCTGGGAGATGGCGTGGCGCTTGCCCAGCTTGCGGTATACCTGGCGGATGGCGTCGCCGCGCTCGCTCGAGCGGCGCAGCATCTCCTCCGCCTCCGCCTCCGTGCGCACGCCGGCATCCGCCCAGGCGCGCGCCACGGCGTCCGCCTTGTTGAACACAAAGCGCTTTCCGCGCGAGCGGATGAGGGAAGAGACAAGCATCAGCACAACCTCTTCCGGCAGGCGCAAATCCTCAATCCAGCCGTAAACGATTTGAAAATCCTGCGGATGCAGCAGCCGGTCCGGCCCGAAGAGCGCCTGCAGGCTGTTGTTAAAATCGGCATAGCGGTAGAGGCCGTCGTCGTCCTGCGCGCGGTTGAGTTCCAGCTGTTTGAGGTTAACGTAAGCATAGGCGGGCGGATTGTCGCTCACGCGGCGCACAAGCCCCACCCGCTCCCAATAGCCAAACGCGTTTTCAACCTGGC
>DVLH01000063.1 GCA_018715585.1 Candidatus Aphodomonas merdavium | reverse complement strand
CAGAATGAGTGGTAGCATGATGTGAAAGATGAATTCTTCAGCCTTCCGCTATATCCGCCGTCCTCCCTGTGCGATGAGACCAGCCCCAACGTCAACTGCAACTGCGGCTGCCCCATGCCCGGGAACACCTGTGCGCCGCATGGCTGCGGCTGCAACAACCACTGCAACAATGCCTGCGGTTGCGGGCACGGCAACGCTTGCGGCTGCCGCTAACGCACCGTGCAAACGCCCGGAAAGCTTTGCTTTCCGGGCGTTTTCCCTATTTACCGCGCATGTTTTGCATTATCTCCTCATAACGCCTGGTTCCCAGCTCGCTCCTTTGTCCTTTGCGGCAGAACGCAAGGGACGCAAGCCGCGGCGCCACCCTTTCTACGACGATTTGGCCATCGGCTGTCTTTTTTTCTAGTTCTGCCAGTGCCGCCAAAAAACGCGCGTCCTCCCGCGCGCTAGCATAGAAAGAAAGCACATAAACATAATAAAACAGGTTATAACCGCGAAAGGGGTATTCCACCTGTAAAAACCGTGACCCGATGCCGTAATGGCAAGGGCTGATGGGCGTCCGGATTTCCCAATGGGCAAGCAGGAAGTTCACCGCGTGCGAAAGCTTTTCAGCCGCTTGAGCGCTTTGCGGCCGGTATCGAAACGCATCCAGCACCAGCAGCGTCGTGTAAGGCGTGGAATATTCCGTCTCCGGGCCCCTGCCAAAGCTGTATTTGTTGCATTTCCAACCGCCATCCGGCTGCTGGGTATCCAAAAAATAAGCGAACGTCCCCGCAAGCCGTTCGTCGTCCGCAAAGCCCATGCGGCACAGCGTCAAAAGCGCCAATGCCGTCTGGCAAGGATAAATGGCCCCCGTTTGCGCCGTCCGGATCCTGCCGTCCGGCCGGATCCAGGCAAAAATGCGCTCTGCCACCGCAGCAAGGACCGGATGCTCCGGCGGCACGCCCAACTCCAGCAGGTATCCCGCGCTTTCCAGCGCCGTAAACGGCCCGCCTTTGAGCAGCTTGCCATCCGGCGTCATGAAGGCATCTGCTCCGTTATCGTGCTGCCGGGCAAGAAGCTGATCAATGTCTGCCCGATACGCCGTGTTCATAGCGCTTCCTCCGGGAGATTTGCACAAAATAAAAAAGCCCGCAAATACGCGGGATAAACGCACCTCCGACGGGATTCGAACCCGTGTTACCGCCTTGAGAGGGCGATGTCCTAGGCCTCTAGACCACGGAGGCAAATAAAAAACTGGGGAACTAGGATTCGAACCTAGACTATACGAGTCAGAGTCGCAGGTGCTGCCGTTACACCATTCCCCAACGTCCCAGCGGACGGCCATGCCGCTCACCGAACAGTAGGTATTATACCCGGCCTGTCCGCATTTGTCAACATCTTTTTTCCAAATTGCGCGCCCGTTACAGCGAGCAGATCTGCTCCACCTCCGCTGGCGTCAGCTCCCGCCACTGTCCGCGCTTGAGCCCACCCAGCTCCAGCGGCCCAAACCGCACCCTGCGCAGCAGCACCACCTGAAAACCGACGGCTTCAAACATACGCCGTACCTGGCGATTTCTCCCTTCGTGGATGGTAACGAGCAACACCGTCTCCACGCCCGTGCGGCGGATGACCTGTACGCCCGCAGGCGACGTCATGCGCCCGTCGAGCATCACGCCGGAACGAAGCGAGCGAACGGCGGCCACAGGCACATCCCCTGCCACGCGGGTCAGGTACGTCTTATCCACCTCCCTGGCCGGATGAAGCATGCGCTGCGCCAAGGCGCCATCGTTCGTCAGCAGCAGCAGCCCTTCGCTGTCATAGTCCAGCCTTCCCACGGGAAATAAGCGCGCCGGAATGTCCCGAAAGCGGTCAAGGACCGTCGCACGGCCTTGCGGGTCGCTCGCGGTACAGATTTCGCCCATGGGCTTGTGGTAGAGTATGTAATACTTGCGTTCCTCCGGCAGCATGGGTTTGCCGTCGAGCGTCACCGTGTCCCCCGGTTCCACCTGCACGCCCATTTGCGTGATAACGGCGCCGTTGACGCGCACGCGTCCCTGCGCAATGAGTTCCTCGCATTTGCGGCGCGACGCGGCGCCGCACTGTGCCAAGTATTTTTGCAGCCTCATCCTCTGTTCATCCCTCACAGCAGCTTGTAAAAAAACAACGCCTTTTCGCGCAGCGCGGGCGCTTTTCGCATCGGCACGCTTTGGCATACGTAGCGCAGCATATCTACGCCGCCCAGTGCAAACCCGCAGCGCGTCAGGAATTGGCACGCCCCCGCATTGGTGTCCTGCGTCTCCACGCAGAGCCCGCAAAGGCCATAGCGCGCCGCCCACTGCGCGGCATAGTCAAGCAGCGCGCGCCCTACACCGCGGCGTCGCAGCGCCAGCGAAACGCTCAGTCCCTCCACCTGTGCCAGGCGGTATTCTCCCGCCCGCAGCGTCATCCGCCCGGCAGGTTCTCCATCCAAAAACGCCACGTATCCTTCGCCCACTGCCTCCGCGTGCGCAGGCGCTTCTTCCCGGCTTGTTACGCGCCAAAGCGCGCCCGGCTTGGGACGGTATTCCAGCGCGAACCCGCTCCTGCCCAGCTTGACGGTGACCTCTTCGCTGTCCAGCCGCCGTTCATCCGTCTCGTAAAACCAGCTTTCCCACTGCGGCGTCAGCTTTTGAATATCGATCATCTACTGCTCTCCTCTGACAAGCGTCCAGTTTTCAAAGAGGCGCCGCACGGCCGTCGCTTCCCTCCGCACGGGTTCCGCCAGCACCACGGGACGCGCGCAAAGCCGCTCGCCGTCCACCTCCGCATACGCCCACCCTACCTGCAAACCCGCCGGCTGCGGCGCGCCAATGCGCTCGAGCACCTCCAGGCGCACCACGGCCGCCTCGTCCAGCGCCAGCGGCGCGCCCAGCGCGCCTTGCAGCGCTAATTGCGCCGTCTCTTTTTCGCCGCCCACGACGGCAATCTCGCCCATCTCCGCCCCATCGCGCCGCAATTCCACCCAGTCGTAGGCGGCAAACGCCGCATCCATCAACCGGGCAGCTTCGTCAAACCAATCGCTGCAGCCCAGCACCACGCCGACAAGTTCCATTCCTTCCCGTTGGGCGCCAAAGACAAGGCAGCGCCCTGCCGCGCGCGTGTACCCTGTTTTAATGCCTGTAGCCCCTTCATAGTCCGACAGCAGCGCGTTCTTGTTCTTTAAAACGCGCATATATTCGCGCCCTTGCCAGGGAATGGACGCGCGCTGGGTCGATACGATCTGCCGGAATGTCTCGTTGTGCATGGCCTCGGCGGCGATGCGCGCCAAATCCAGCGCGGTTGTATAGTGGCCGTCGCACGGCAGGCCGTGGGGCGTGAGAAAATGCGTGTCCAACGCCCCCAGCGAAGCGGCGCGCTCGTTCATCATCGCGCAAAAGC
>DVLH01000062.1 GCA_018715585.1 Candidatus Aphodomonas merdavium | reverse complement strand
AGCGCGGGCGACGCCGTGGAAAGCTCCACGCCCACGGCGTTCACGCACGACTCCACCACGCCGTCGAGCGCCTCGCCCAGGCGCGCCTGCTTTAGGTCGTGCTGGTACTGGCCGACGCCGAGCGAGCGCGGGTCGATCTTGACGAGCTCTGAGAGCGGGTCCTGCAGCCTGCGGGCGATGGAGACGGCGCTGCGCAGCGATACGTCCAGCTGCGGGAATTCCTCCGCGCCCTGCTCGGAGGCGGAATAGACGGAAGCCCCTGCCTCGCTGACGATGGCGTATTGGACTTCTTCGCCGGGGAGCTGGCGCAAAAGGCCGGCGATGAACGCTTCGGCCTCCCGCGAGGCCGTGCCGTTGCCGATGGCGACGGCCGTGACGCCATGGCGCCGGATCATCCCCAGCACGGTGGACTCGGCAAGCGCGCGCTGCTTTTCGTGGACGGGCAGGGTGAAGTAGGCCACGCCCGTCTCCAGCAGGCGGCCGTCCGCATCCACGGCGGCCAGCTTGCAGCCGGTACGGTAGCCGGGGTCTACGCCCAGCGTGGCGCGGCCTTGGATGGGCGGCTGCATCAAAAGGCGGCGGAGGTTTTGGGCAAACACGTCCAGCGCGCCTTCCTGCGCACGATCCAGCATTTGCGCGCGCAGCTCCCGTTCCACGGACGGGGCGACCAGGCGCTGCCATGCGTCTTGCGCTGCCAGTGCGAGCTGGCGCGCGCATTCCCCTTGCGAATGGATAAGGCCGCTTTTTAAAATTTGCAGCGCTTCGCCCTCCTCCATGCGCAGCGTTACGCGCAAAAAGCCTTCCCGCTCGCCGCGGGCGACGGCTAAAACGCGGTGTGCCGGCATGCGTGCGATGGGCTCTTCATAGCCGTAGTATTGCCGGTAAACGCTGTCCTCCTGCGTGGCGGCCTGGGCGCAGAGCACGGCCTGGCGGCCGAACGTTTCGCGCAGGCGCTTGCGTTTGGAGGCGTCGTCGCTGAGCGTTTCGGCAATGATGTCGCGCGCGCCGGCGAGCGCCTCTTCCGCGGTGGGCACCTGGTTTTCCGGCTGGACGAACCGCTCCGCCTCGCCAAGGAGGGAGGCGGCGTCCAACTGCTGGCCAAGCAGCAGCGCGCTGAGCGGTTCCAGGCCACGCTCGCGTGCCAGCGAAGAGCGCGTGCGCCGTTTGGGCCGGAACGGGCGGTAGAGGTCTTCCAGCTCCGCAAGCGTCTGCGCACCGTCAAGCGCGGCGCAAAGCTTGTCTGTGAGCACGCCCTGCTCCGTAAGCGCGGCGGCAATCTGCTCGCGGCGCGCCTGTAGTTTTTTCAATGCATCGATGCGTTCGCTCATGCGGCGCAGCGTTTGGTCGTCGAGCGAGCCGGTAGCTTCTTTGCGGTAGCGGGCAATGAAGGGGATGGTGTTTCCTTCCTCCAGCAGGTGCGCTACGCTAAGCGCCTGTGCGCTCGTAACGCCGAACTCTTTGGCCACCAAAGCGTGTATTTCCATATCCGCCTCTCTTTGCATGTTTGTTTTGCGCTGATTATATCATGATTTCCGGCGGGACGAAAGGCCGGAGAGTTGCATTTACCGTCCGGTTGTGGTATCGTTTGGCCGTTTAAGAGAGAAATAATAGGAGGTTCGTTGAATGGCAACGGACGAGTATATCAAAGCAAGAAAGTTGGGGCTGAAGGAGCTAAACGCGTGCTTGCAGCGCAACGTATCGCCTTATCTGCCTGCGTTGGAGGATCAGGTAAGCCATCTCAATGCGCTTACACGCGTGCCGCTTGGCGTCATTTCCATTCCGCTTAAAAACATCGTGGGTACGGCCACCAGCGGCCGGGCAAACGCGTTTGCGGCCAACTTTATGCCCGTGCTCAGCCCTTATAGCGAGTTTGCGCGCAAATGGTCGGAGCTCTATGAAAACGTCGTGGAAAACGGCGTGTGCCAACCCGTTACGGCGATTGAGTATCTCAACCGCTATTACCTCCTGGAGGGCAACAAGCGCGTAAGCGTATGCAAGTACCTCGATTCTGCCGGCATTGAGGCGGAAGTGACGCGGGTACTGCCGCCGAGCACGGCGGACGATCCACAAGTGCGCCTGTACCGGGAACTATTGCCCTTTATTACGGACAGCGGCGTTAGGACGATCTGGTTTAGCCGTGAAGGCAGCGTAGCGGAGCTTTATGCGCTCACGGGCAGGGAGCCGGGCGTGAAATGGACCGCGGAGGAAACGGCGGACTTTCACGCGGCGTATTATTATTTCCGCCGGGCGTTCAAGCGCGTGATTGATAAACCGCTGAAACTGACGACGGCGGACGCTTTTTTGATCTATCTGCGCGTGTTTGGCTATGCGGGCAGCTGGGAGCGGCCGGCAGAGGAGATGCGCGAACAGGTAAGCCAGCTCTACAGCGAGTTTTTGCGTTCGCAAGAGGAGAGCGGCGTGGAGCTGATTATGCAGCCGAGCGCGGAAAGCCAAAACAGCGGTATCCTCAATGCGCTGTTTGGGCCTTCCAGCCTTAAGGTAGCGTTTGTTTACAACCGGGAGCCCGCGCAGTCCGGCTGGATGTATTGGCACGAGCTGGGCCGCGTCAACCTCGAAAACGAGCTGAAAGGCCGTGTAACGACGACAGCATGCGTGTGCCAGGAGCCCGAGCGGGTGGAAGAGGAGATCGAACGGCTCATTGAAGAGGGAAACCGGCTGATCTTTACCACCGCGCCAACGATGCTCAACGCCTGCATCCGGCCGTCGCTGCGCCACCCGGAGGTGAAGATCCTCAACTGCTCGCTGCTGGCTTCTTATCATAACGTGCGCGCCTACTACCTGCGCACCTACGAGGTAAAGCTGCTGCTGGGCATGCTTGCGGGAGCTTTGGCGGATAACAACAAAATCGGCTATATTGCCGATTATCCCATCTTCGGCATCCCTGCGAGCATCAACGCCTTTGCGCTGGGGGCGAGCATGGTCAACCCGCGCGCAAAAGTCTACTTGGCATGGTCTGCCTGCGCGGATTTTTGCAATGAGCAGCCCTTCTTGGACCCGGAAATTACCGTCATCTCCAACCGCGATGTAAGCGCACCCAGCCACTCGGCGCTCAACCACGGCCTTTACCGCGTGACGAAGGAAGGCGTGGAGAATTTGGCCATCCCTATTTTGGACTGGGGCAAGCTTTATATTGCGCTGGCGCGCAGCCTGCTCAACGGCAAATGGGAGGCAGATCTGAGCGGGGCACGGGCGCTCGACTATTGGTGGGGGATTTCCTCGGGAACGCTGGACCTGGCCATTACGCAGCGGATGCCGCCGGCGCTACGCCGCCTGGTCAATGCGATGCACGAGAGCATCCGCGAAGGCATGGTCCGTCCGTTTGAAGGCACGCTGCGCGACCAGAGCGGT